>NZ_KV820646.1:45025-74561 GCF_001815465.1 Porphyromonas sp. HMSC077F02
ATCCTCTACAACTTGTAAATGATCATTCGTGCAACTGACGCTTCTAAGTCTCTTTCTAATACGTAACCCTGAGGTATTTATTGTTCTGTGAAATGCAATTACTATTAATTTTGTATATTTGCTATACGTAATTGAGAATGACTTATATATAGGTAAATAATAATTATGGGCAAGATAAATGTAGCAAAACTACTAGGCGTAGGGGCGGGTGTCGCTCTAGGGACCTACTTGGCCCGACAGTATCTCCGTAAATACCAAGCTTTGAAGGGCAATTACTCCCCTCTTATTGATCAGGTACTTGTGATTACTGACGGGATGAAGTCGGAGCGGTGGCTCTTTGACTGGGATGATGAGGAACGATGCAAAATAGCTACTCAACAGTCACTAGATAAGTATGGAGCTATCTTTTCGGAGAATCACCTAACTTTTGAATTCTTGGAGGATTATGAGGAGGTCTGTCGCTATCTTAATGATAATGAGTATCCAGAGGAGATCGTCTCGATCTTCCTTAATAGCTATGATGTGGTAACCTCTATAGTACGACGCTCTAAGAATGGTAAGGAGGAGCGATGGGATGCTACTATCAATGGAGCTGAGCTGTCGCAGCTTACCTCGGGAGATGCTGCTACTAAGATGTATTGGAGTGAGGGCAACCTTGAGGGGATCTCCTATGGTGGGGAAACACGTGAAAAGATGACCTATTATAGAGATAAGGAGAACTACCTATTCCCTGATATCAACCTCTTTGTGAAGGGGTTTGGTGAGGAGATGATGTGTAACTATGTAATGGGAACTAGAAGCCGACACTTCCTCCGTACAATGTCGGTATCTGGGCCAAACTATCATAGGCAGTCACATATCTCCTATCTGCTGGATAGCTTTGACCGGCCTATCCAAATGCTGATAGAGGATACTATTTTGAAAGATGATATTACTACCAATAGCAGTAGAGAATTTGAAATAAGATATAAGAAGTTATGACCGAAACAACTGAAACGATGCTGACGCACCCAGAAACAATTGATGAGGCGATAGTAGAGAAACTATATCCGATGAATGATGTGCGGGTGCTACTAGATAAGATTGTGAATGCCATTAATCCAGGGTTGGAGGATGGTACCTTTATGCACGACCTCCTAAGCCTAGGGATTGTCCTTGGTTTTGTAGTCCTGCTGTGGTTCTTACTTCGTTTGCTTTTTGTTCGTACCCTTCCCAGATTGATGGAGCGCGTTTCTTTCCTCAAAGGGGAGCGCACTATTAATACCAAGATTATTCAGAAGCTGATATCGATTGTCTCCATCTCTATCCTTTCTAGTTTGCTAGTAGTGGTGTGGCAGGAGCCTTCTGTATGGTACAATATTCTGAAGGCTCTCTGTAGTGTAGCAGTGACTTGGATGGTGGCTCAGCTGATAGCCCAGCTTTTGGACGCGGGTCGTCGCAGCATGATTCAGTCACCAAAGTATGGCAATAGTCCCTTTATTAACCTCTTTCAGGTCTTTAAGGGCATCGTCTACTTTATCGCTATATTGCTGATCATCTCAGTGCTCTTTAAGATTGATATGACGGCTATTGGTGCTGGTCTTACTGCTCTTTCTGCTGTACTGATGTTGGTCTTCAAGGATACCATCCTAGGCTTTGTGGCAAGTATTCAGCTCTCTAGCAATGATATGATTCGTGTGGGAGACTGGATCACGGTGCCTAAGTTTGGGGTAGATGGCGATGTAATAGACATTTCACTAGCTACGATCAAGGTGCGAAACTTTGATATGACGGTCTCCACCGTACCACCCTATAGTATGCTTACTGAGGCAGTGCAAAATTGGCGACCTATGCAGGAGGCTGGCGGTAGGCGTGTGAAGCGTTCTATCTATGTAGATATGCAGAGCATCAAGTATGCGAGTGACCGACTTATAGAAAAGCTACGTACTTCACCACTGCTTAACGACTATATTGAAACGGCGTTGGCTGAGATTACAGCAGATAATAAAGCTAAGGGACTTGAAAACTCGTATGATCGTCGTTCGCTCACTAATGTGGGTCTTTACCGTAGATACATTGAGCTTTATCTGAAGAATCATGCTAATGTGCATAAGACATTCACCTGTATGGTGCGTCAGCAGCAACCTACGGCCCAAGGATTGCCTTTGGAGCTTTACTTCTTTACCAACACTACTGCGTGGGTAGAGTATGAGGGTATCCAAAGTGATATCTTTGACCACCTTCTAGCAGTGATAAATGTCTTTGAGCTCTCGGTATTCCAGGAGATCAATGGACGCAATGTCTCTGCCTTGCTTGAAAATACTACGGGTACTCCTAAGGAGATGACTAAGGGAAGTAACTAATCACTCCTATAATAATAAAGCAGTCCGCCTAGCATTGCTGGGCGGACTGCTTTGCTTGTATGATATGTCCTTCCTATAAAGAAATGGGGGTGCCTCAGTTGAGGCACCCCCATTTGCATTACATTTCGTATCTGGCTCGTTGCTGCTCTATCAGCTTGCGCTTATCGGCTTCGGATGGCTCAAAGTGCTTGCTTTGACTGAGTCGCTCTATCAGTTGCTTATCCTTCGCATCTAATTTGTCTGGGATAAAGATGTGTACGACGATCAGCTGATCGCCCTTGCCGGCCCCTCTCACACTTGGTAGTCCCTTATTCCTCAGTCGCAATATCTTGCCCGACTGTGTTCCTGGCTCAATGGTTACCTTAACCTTGCCATCAAGGGTGGGTACGACCACTTTATCGCCTAGCAGTGCGGTGGTAACAGGAATGAGTAGGTTGTAGACCACATCATTGCCATTGCGGATAAACTCTGCATCGCTGATCTCTTCAAACTGCACCAGTAGGTCGCCATTAGGTCCGCCATTAGGTCCGGCATTTCCTTTGCCACGAAGGGTCATCTGCATACCCGAGGCGACACCGGCTGGTACATTGATCTCAATCAGTTCCTCGCCTTGCTCTATCCCAGTGCCCGAGCAGTGGGTACACTTATTCTTAATCACTTGACCTGTACCATTACAGGTGGTACAAGTGGACTGGGTTTGCATGCGCCCAAATATGCTATCTTGCGTACGAATAACACGGCCCGAACCGTGACAGGTAGGGCAAGTCTCCTTGCTACTTCCTGCCTCTGCACCTGAGCCGTGACAGTGGCTACAAGCTACGTTTTTCTTTACCTTGATCTTCTTAGTGGTGCCGTTGAGTACCTCCTGAAGCGTCACATGGATACGAACACGAAGGTCGCTACCATAATTGACTGTGCTTCCTCCGCCTCCTCCAAAGCCACTGAAGCCTCCAAAGCCACCGAAGCCGCCCATACCTCCGAAGAGGTCACCAAACTGGCTGAAGATATCCTCCATGGACATACCACCAGCACCTCCAAATCCAGCGTTGCCATCTACTCCTGCATGTCCATACTGGTCGTAGCGAGCTCGCTTATCGGGATTGCTAAGGACGTCATACGCCTCTGCTGCCTCCTTAAACTTCTCCTCAGCCTCTTTATCACCAGGATTTCGGTCAGGGTGGTATTTAAGTGCAGTCTTGCGGTACGCCTTTTTTATTTCATCGTCCGAGGCACCTTTACTGACACCAAGGACCTCGTAGTAGTCTCTTTTTTCTGCCATTATTGTCTTGCTCCTCTGCTATTAATTGCCTACCACCACTTTGGGGTGACGAATTACCTTGTCATTGAGGGTGTAGCCAGTCTGTACACAATCAATCACCTTGCCCTTTTTATCTGCCTCCTCGGTAGGCACCATAGCGACTGCTTCGTGCTGGTCGGCATCAAAGTCCTTGCCGATCACCTCCATGGCATTGACCCCCTGTGCCTTGAGGGCGGAGACAAACTTATTTTGTATGATCTCTACTCCCTCCACTAAGCCTTCTACCGACTCCGCCTGCTTCATATTCTTAATGGCTAGTTCGATATCATCCATAATATCTAGGAAGCCCCCCACTATCTTCTCACCGCCATATTTGATGAGGTCGCTCTTCTCCTTCAGTGTACGTTTGCGGTAGTTTTCGTACTCCGCACGCAATCTTAGGTAGTCGTCTTGAAGCGTCTCTAGCTCGCTCTTCAGTGCCTCTACCTCATCTACTTCTGTTGGCTGCTCCTCTTGAGTTGTTTCCATGTTCTCGGAGGTCTCAACCTGCTCCTCATCGAGGAGTTGCTCCTCTCTCTCTATATCCTTATCTTTCTTCATATCTTCTTATTTGATTTATGTTTCTATCCTATTACTAGCAATAACCTTGCCAATCGACCCAATTGTCAGTCGGCTCGTTTCTTGTGCGTCACTACTGCAATAACCCCAAATACCACTAGGAATACGAGTAGAGCCAACAAGTCGGGGACTATCTCTAGGAAACCAGATCCACGTAGGTAGACCATTCGGGTGAGGCGATTGAAGTAGGTGAGGGGGTTGGCGTAGGCGATCACCTTTGCCCAAGCTGGCATGACATCAACAGGGGAGAAAAGTCCGCTCATTAGGAAAAATATGAGGATGAAGAAGAGGGTGAGGAACATTGATTGCTGCAATGTCTCAGAAAAGTTGGAGAGAATTACCCCCATAAACGAAAGAGCGATAGCAAAGATCAATACGCAAAATAGGTAGAGAAGTATGTTCCCTTGGAATGCTAGCCCATAGACCCCATAGATAACCGGAATGCTGATGAGGACAGAGATGATTGCCAATATCCAAAACGGTATAATCTTGGAGAGGATAAGGGTGGAGCGACGGATAGGGGTCACATTGAGTTGCTGGAGTGTCCCTTTTTCCTTCTCTTGTACAATGCTCATAGCTGGGAATATACTGCAGTACATGGTGAGCATAATGACCAGCAAGGCAGGTAGCATAAAGTACTTGTAATTGAGTGTACTATTGTACCGATAGGTTGGGAGTACGGCTATTGGTTCGATCTCTTCTTGCGAAAGCCCAAGCTCCTCCATCCGTAATTGCTTCGAATAATGTTGTACCAATCGGAGTAAGTAGCTCTGTGCTAGTCCCGCTTGAGTGCCATCCACCGCATTGAGGAGCAACTGAATCGAAGGCTCTTCTTGTAGCTGTAGCTTTTCGCTAAAATCTTTGGAAAAGACCATCACTTCCTTTGCTTTCCCTTGCTCAATATCATTCAAGGCAGATGGATAGTCGTGGTAAATACTTTGCACCTCTATGCTTTTCGTTGCCTTCAGCTTACCGATCAATCTTTGGGCATAACTGCCTGTATCGCTATTGACTATGGAAATCTTAAGTGACTTCAGCTCCTGAGTTACTGGCCACGGAAAGAAGAAGAGCACCATAATGGTGTAGAATATTAGCACCCCAACGATGACAGGGTTTCTGGAGAGTTGTTTGAACTCCTTTTCAAGTAAATAACCTAGTACCATCTTTCTACTTCAATCTTGGGCGAATACTTACAATCGCGATGGTGAGCATCAACACTGCAAAGAGGGCGAGGGCAAGAACCTCTTGCCATATTCCCATAAAGGAGAGTCCCTGTATCATCACCTTTCGTGTGGCACCGATGTAGTAGGTGGCCGGCACGAGATAGGAGATCCATCGGAGGGCGGCCGGGATATTGGCCAGGGGAAAGAGCATGCCTGTGAGTAGAATGGTGGGCATCATCATACCAAAGCCTGAGACCACCACTGCATCTCTCTGCTGGCTAACCAGACTGGAGATCGCCAACCCAATAGCAAGTGCGACGAGTACGTAGAGCATTGTAACCAAGATGATGAGCAACAACGAACCTCGGATAGGTACTCCTAGCACAAAGTAGGAGAGTATCAGGATAGAAGCAATGTTGATGAGCGACACCACAAAGTAGGGCACCGCTTTCGCTAGAACCATGGTAGTGGCGTGCACTGGAGAGACCAGTAGTAGCTCCATACTTCCTCGCTCCTTCTCGCGAGCGATGCTCACGCTAGTCATAATTGTGCAGAGCACAATCAGAACTAGTCCCATAATGCCTGGCACAAAGTTGTAGCTCGACTTCATCATCGGATTATAGAGCATTCGGCTATTGACCTCTATAGAATAGGGAAGTTGGCTACCGCCACCAATATCCTCTACCACTACACTTTGTAGCAGTGCAGAGGCATAGGATACTCGTATCTCGCCTGCATTTGGGTCGGAGGCATCCACCACCATCTGCACCTGCGTCGGCTGTTTCCGGTAGATACTTGCCTCAAAGGCGGTCGGCATCACAATGAAGAGATCCAACTTATCCTTTTGAAGTAGCTCCTCCGCCTCAGCCACCGAAAGGTGCTCCTCATAGAGGATAAAGTCGGGATGACTTCGGATCTTCGCCTCTAGCCGCTGCGTGTATCTATCTGGCTCCAAGGTGACTAATGCGGTACGGATATTGGTCACCTCCATATTGAGTGCAAAGCCAAAGAGTAGTAGCTCCACCACCGGCATAAGTAGCAGAATTAGCAATGTATAAGGGTCTCTAAAGATATGGATAAACTCCTTAGAGACAAAGGCACGGAATTGCTTAGCACCTGACGCTTTCATTCTACTCGCCTCCCCTCTCTTGCCAATTGCTTAAACACCTCATCCATATTGCGAGCCCCCGTTTTTGCCTTGAGCTCATCAGGAGTCCCCATAGCCTTAATCTCACCATCCACCATAATAGAGACCCTATCGCAGTACTCCGCTTCATCCATATAGTGCGTGGTGACGAATACTGTAATCCCTTGACCGTAGGCCGCCTCGTAGATCAGTTCCCAAAACTGTCGCCGAGTAACGGGGTCCACCCCTCCAGTAGGCTCATCGAGAAATACGATCTGAGGCTGGTGAAAGATAGCAATGGAGAAGGCCAATTTCTGCTTCCACCCAAGTGGCAGCTTCTTCACCAAGGTCTTTTGGTATTCCAGAAAGTCAAGTCGCTTCAGTAACTGAGTGGTTTTCTGCTTGATCTCGGAGTTGGGAATGCGGTAGATGCCAGCAAAGAGGCGGATATTCTCCTCTACCGTAAGATCTTCATATAGGGCAAACTTCTGGCTCATATAGCCGATATGCTTCTTGATCTCTTCGTTTTCATGCAGGATATCGCACCCAGCCACCTGTCCCTCGCCACTGGTTGGTTTGCTCAATCCACATAGGATCTTCATCGCCGTGGTCTTGCCTGCTCCATTGGCCCCAAGGAAGCCAAAGATTTCCCCCTTTCTCACCTCAAAGGAGATATGATTGACCGCCAAGAAACTACCAAACGCCTTGGTGAGCTCCTTGACCTCAATCACTATTTCATTTTGATCGCTGACTCTCATAGGCTCCCTTATTCGGTTTTGGAAAGTAGTAAAAAGGCATCCTCCAGCCCGGCTGTGACGGGGCGAACCTCCCCACTTCCAATATGTCGGGCAATATCGCTCGCATCTACTCCTGCCTCAGTAGTGATGTGAAAGACGTCGCCAAAGGCAAAGCTATTGATCGCCTTTGGAAAGCTGTTGAGCCTTGCGAGTAGCTCCAGTCGGTTCTCCCCTTTCACCTCAAAGATAGGGTAGGGGTATTGCTTGGTGAGTTGCTCAGGACGATCAATCGTGAGGAAATTCCCTTCTTGCATAAAGACCAAGCGGTCACACTGCCTTGCCTCGTCCATATAGGGAGTTGAGACCACGATGGTTACCCCTTGCTTTGAGAGTTTATGGAGCATATTCCAAAGGTCTACTCTACTGATCGGGTCAATGCCAGTAGTCGGCTCGTCCAAAAAAAGTATCTCGGGGCTGTGAATAAGGGCTGAGGAGAGTGCCAGCTTCTGCTTCATTCCTCCCGAAAGTGACTTTGCCTTGCGGTGCTTAAAAGGCTCTATCTGACTGTAGATGTCCTTTATCTGATCGTACTTCTCGGCGATAGTCGTATTAAAGATGGTGGCAAAGAAATTGAGATTTTCCTCCACCGATAGATCGGGATAAAGTGAAAAGGTGCCCGGCATATAGCCCACTACCTGTCTCAGTGCTTTGTAGTCCTTCACTACATCATACCCCACTACTCGGGCGGTACCACTCTCGGGTAGCATTAGAGAGCAGAGCAGTCGGAAAAGCGTGGTTTTGCCAGCCCCGTCAGGACCGATCACCCCAAAGATTTCCCCTCGTTCTACTTCAAAGGTCAACCCACCGGGAGCAGTTCCTACACCTACTTTGCCCCCTGTAGGAGAGGAAAATGTAAGTCGTAGTCCCTCTGCCGATATGGCTGGTGCTTTCTCACTCTGTACGCCACTCATACCACACTTTTATCGTACTACCTCTCCGTACATTCCTATCCGAAGGGTGCCATCAGAATTAGGCACACGCACCTTAATGGCATAGACTAGATTGGAGCGCTCATCATCGGTCTGTACCGTCTTGGGAGTAAATTCTGCCCGACTAGAGATCCATGTGATTGTACCTGAGTAGTTACGCTTTTCTCCATTCTCGCCATCCACCTGCACCTTTACTTCATCGCCTAGACCGAGGGTGCCCAATTGGTCATTCTGAACGTAGGCTCTTAGAAATAGCGTCTCGAGATTGCCCACTCTAAATAGTGGATGACCTTGCCCTGCCAGCTCACCACGGTGAATATAATTGGCTAGTACCGTACCGCTGATCGGTGCCGCAATCTTTGAACGCTCAATCAAATCATCCACCTGTGCCACCTGTATGTCTATGGCAGAGCTTTGGGCAGTAATCTGACTACTTTGATTAGAAAGCGTACTGCGAGCAGCCGAGAGCTGACTCTTCACGGCTGCTATACCACTATCTAGGTCATCTAGTTGCTTCTGTGTGGCCACTCCAGCTTTTAGCAGACGAGCAGTTCGGTCACGGTTGGACTGTAGTTCCTCTAGCTTTACCTCCAGAGCCTTTGTTTGCGTAGCGATATTGGGCTGATTGGCTCTTACCCCTTTGCCCGAACGTAGGAGCGCCTCACGCTGTAGATATAGTTGGGTAGTATCTACTAGCCCCACTTGCTCCCCTTGCTGAATGGTGCTTCCCTCTTCAATCTTCCACTCCAGCACTCTGCCATTCACCTCGCTAGAGACCAGCACCTCGGTTGCTTCAAAGCTCCCCGAGCCGATCACTTCGCTTTTCTGGTTGTGGCAAGCCGATAGGAAAAGTGTAGCAGTAGCCACTGCTAGCCACCCCATCCAATGATCCCATTGATTCCTTTTTATCATAGTCCTAATCTATTTTGTACACGATACTTAGCCCTTAAGAGCTGTAGTTGGTCTACCTCTAGTGTCCTTTTGGCTGCATCTAGTTTGCTCTTCTGCTCCAAATACTCCGAGGTGGCAAGTGTACCCTCCTCTTCACTCTTCTTAGTGCGATTCAGCACCCGCTCTAGGGTCTCCACTAGCAGTCTGTCGCTAGTGATCTGTGTCTCATACCTCTCTACTTCATTGTATGCTTCACTCAGTTCACGTTGGAACTCCTTTTCGAGTGATGCTCGCTCCAGCTCTACCAGACGTTGACTTTGGTGGAGCTTCTTTTTTTGTGTCGAAAGATCGTATAGTTTGCCAAAGTTCCAGCTCAGCTTCGCTCCTGCAATGTAGTAGAAGGAAGGGTCGGGGTTCATCATATTCAGACCAGGTCGACCATATCCCCCTCTAGCAAATAGAGCCAAAGTAGGCATTCCTTTAGCTAGATAGGCCTTCCAATCGGCCGATAAGCTCCTCAGCCGGCTATCCAGTAGCAGATGCTCCGCCCTATTGGGTGCCACCCGAGACCCCTTTTCAGTGGGGAGGGCGGGCAAACTTGGCAATTGTGCCACTGCTCCTTCTGAGAGCTTCAGCCCTGTATATATAGAGAGCGTTTCTAGCAGAGCCTTCCGACTTTGCTGGAGTTGGTCACTCGTTTGCTTTGCTTTGATTTGTTCTACAGTAACCAAATCTAGGTCATTTTCGCTAGCCATCCCGGTGGCCAGTAACGAAGTAACCTTATCGGCTTGGCGAGCGAGTTCCTCTATCACCACCTTCTGTAGCTCCGTCTGCTTATCCACCAATAGCAGAGCAAAGTAGAGCTCCACTACCGCATCACGTACCTTTTTAGTCCTAACTTCCGTCTCCGCTTGTTGAACCGCGGTCTCCGACTTTATCGCCTCGGTGCCAGCCTTTACTCTACCACCATCCCAAATCAGTTGCGTCACCTGAAGATAGGTATTGTACTGAAAGTGAGGTATCTTGGGCAGATCCGGAGGGGGCACCTTGATCCCCATCACCTCTGGCATCTTGATATCCAATTCCACCACATCGCTGAGATAATTAGCAGAAGCCTCTAGCGAAAGCTGAGGGACGTAAGCCAACCAAAGTGCCTTGCGTAGCTCTTCCCCAAGCTTCCCTTGGAGTTGCATCTGTTCGGTAGTAGGGTGGTGAGCAGTAGCCGCTTCTAGGCACTCCCCAAGCGTGATGCTCTGAGCCTGCAATGCTAGTGTGTTGAAAACTACTAGTACTAGCCAAATAACTCCTCTTTTCATAGCTTACTTTTTTGATCCGTAAGCATAGCTATAGACCATACCTACCAGGATAGCTCCTCCTACAATATTGCCCAATGTGGCGGGAATCAAGTTATTCCAAACCATCTCCCATACGGTCACATCGGCACCCGACATAATCCCCATAGGGATATAAAACATATTGGCAATGCTATGCTCGAAACCGAGCGTCACGAAGACCATCACAGGGAGCCAAAGCCCCACCAATCGGCCAAACATTTCATTCGAACTCATTCCCAGCCAAATAGCAAGGCATACCAACCAATTGGCACCAATCCCTTTTAGAAATATTACGTGCCAAGGCTGCGAAACTTTACTGCTAGCTATACTAGCGATGCCACTTTGCCAAGGCTCTACTTGTAGTAACCCTGTTAGATGTGCGAGAAAAAAACAAACCAATACCGCACCCACAAAGTTGGTAAGCCATGTCATCAGCCAGTTGGCAAATACGTATCTCCACGAGATAAAACCTTTACGAGCACCCGTGAAGAGGACTGCCGTATTGCCGGTGAATAACTCCCCTCCTACTAATGAAATAAGTACAAGACCAATAGGGAATGCTAATCCTTGAATGAGCCTGAAAAAACCAGGAGACCCCTCCGTAATACCTTGTGATCCATAGGCTAAATAAAAGGAAAATAAACCACCTAAAGAGATGAATGCACCACCTAGGATGCCTAGAACTGCTAGCTTAATTTGCGACCCCTGATACTTATTAAGTGCCATTTGCTCTGTATTCTTTAGCACTTCAGCGGGTGAGTTGATCATATTACGTTTGTTATATTATTACTAATTAATTACTTACTCCCTCGTACAAAGGTACCAAAAAAGAGTGGGGCAACCATATGTGGCGATTTTAGGCATAGGGGTTACGCATTTGGTTACTCTTACTATATCGCTGTACAGGTAGGTCAAAAGTTGAGATGCAACTAAGCAATCGGCGAGTTGCAACTAAGCATTTGCCGAGTTGCATCTCACCGATTGCTTAGTTGCATCTCGGTTAACGCTTATATATAGTTTTGAATTTGAGTGAGTTATGAGGGTCGTATTTTGCTCTTTTTTTAAGCGGTTTTTTCAAACTCTGAAAAGGTGAGTCCCCGATGGTAAAAAAAAGGTGCCTTCGCACCTCTAATACATAACCCCGTACTTTGGATAGGAGTTGCAAGTAACGTAATATGCAGAGCCTACCCTCGTTTATTCCAGCGGAAGAGCCAGAAAGCAATGAGACTACTCAGTATGCCAATCACCAGGATCACTAGTGAGACAAGCAGTAAGTCGAGTGGTCGGTAGTCTACAGGATAGGCCTCAATAAGGAACATTGAGGTATCTCCTCCTCCTAGCTTCGCAAAGCCAAACTGCTGCTGGAGCCATACCAATACTGATCCTACCACCAAACCAATTACCAAGCCCGTTGCTGAGAGTAGCCACCCTTCAATCAAAGGAATCAAATTGATCATCCTATCCCTTGCTCCGAGAAACATCAGCGTGCGAGCATCTTCTCGCTTTTCAATAATCAGCATACCAAGCGTACTGATCACACTAAAGAGGGAGAGCAATAGCACAAATAGGAGTAGTACAAAGGAAAACCACTTCTCTATCTGTAGGATTTTATAGACATCGGGGTGTTGCTGGTAGCGGTCGAGGAGCTCAAAGCCCTCCGGTACCTCAATCGGTGCTGAGAGGGCTAGATATCCCACCTCATCTCCATCGTACTGTAGGAGTCTCCGCACCTCATCTAGTCGTACAAAGACTACCTCCGTATCCTCTGCTTGATCAGTGCTAAAAACTCCTGTTATATGGTAGCTACCGCTCTGAAAGCTTCTAAGAGGGTTGACGGTAGAGATACGCCCTAGTCGCTTTGGCAGCATCACCTCCAGTGGTGAGACATATCCTGCTCCAGCCCCTAATGGCATCGCCACCCCTAGGCCTAAGATAGCTGTAGGTACCTCAGTAGTCCCAAGGTCAAAGTCTCCAGAAAAAAGATACTCTTGCAATGGCACTATCTCCGAGTAGCCATCACCCAATCCTACCAACTTGATAGCGGTGCTATTATCCTCAAACCGTGCTACCGCCTCCGTTTCGAGCACCCCAACTCCTTCACTAATTCCATAGGCAGAGGGCGAAAAAGGTTGCCCATCATTTCGCTGTAACTTATATTTGGGCGATAAGCTAGAGAGCTGTGAGGTGGTGAAGAGCTCAAAGCCATTGAATACAGAGAGTACCACCACCATAGCAGTAGTGACTAGAGAGATCCCTAGCACTGCTATGATAGATAGGATATTGACTGCGTGGGTACTCTTTGGCGAAAAAAAGTAACGCCACGCAATCCTAAATGCATTGGTGAAGTGGTACGACATATAGCCTGAACGGTTGGTAGAAAGCTTTCTAAAAGAGGAAGTAGCTCCAAGCGGATTACTCCTTAGTTGGTTGGTCGGTTAGCCCTAGTAGTTCATCAATTCGCTGAGCGTAGGCCTCACTATTATCTATCTCAAAGATAAGCTCTGGGATATGCCTTAGTTGCGATGCCATCCGATTGCCTAGGTCATAACGAACCGTCGAAGCATTCTCTTTAATCCACTTCATCATCTCCTCCGCCCTTTCATCGGGGAAGATGCTGAGGTACACTCGAGCACTACTTAGGTCAGGTGAGAGCCGTACCTCCGTTACCGATATCATGATCCCTTTGGTTTTACGAGTCTCCTCCTGAAATAGTATTCCTAGTTGGCGTTGTATCTCTCGTGCTACTTTTTTAGTTCTTAGTTGATCCATAGTTATCTCCTTTTATTAGTTAATCATGATCATTGTGAGCCCATCTCGCATCGGGAGGATCACTTTCGATACCCTCTGATCTTCGGCCACAAGTTGGTTAAATCTACGTATTCCCACAGTTTGTGGATCGTGAAAATTATCGTGCCATACTTTTTCGCCCCAAAGCGTGTTATCGGCCAATATGAGGGCGCCCTTGGGGAGGCGAGAGGCGAGTAATTGGTAGTACTCAGGGTATTGAGCCTTATTGGCATCGAGGTAGACTAGCTGGTACTCCTCTAGCGGTAGCTCGCTGATGATCTCAAGAGCATCACCCATTAGTAGCTCCACTCGATCCTCTACGCCCGCTTGCTGGAGGTGGTCTAGGATACGACTACGCAATTCGTCATTCAGCTCTATCGTGGTGAGCTTTGCCCCCTTCGGCAAAGCCGTGGCGAGGGCAATGGTAGCATAACCGACAAAAGTGCCTATCTCTAGTACCTTTGAGGGCTTCATCAGCTCTACAATCATCTGGAGAAACAAGCCCTGAATATGCCCAGACACCATGCGGGGATGGGTGAGCGTGAGGTGAGCTTCTCTACTGATTTTGGCCAATAGATCTGGCTCTGGTGAGGAGTGGGTGGCGATGTACTCCTCCCTTGCTAGCTCCTCTAATCGCCGATTCATTTCTTTTGCTCTTCCTCGCTATAGAAGTCAAGTAGGTCACTTACTCTATTAAATTCAAGGCTGGTAGTGCCCACCTCATTGCTTAGGGTACCTCCAATATAGGCGATGAGGTCATCTGTCTTCAGCAGGCCACGCTCCAAAAGCGTCTTTACCGCCTTGACATAATATTGGCGCCTATTGTATCCCTCATGACTCAGGTAGATAGGATAGACACCGAAAGAGAGATTGAGCTGACGGGTAATGTATTGATCCTTACAAATAGCATAGATCGGAGCCTCTCCTCGGTAGGCACTTAGGTTGCGTGCACATCTTCCCGAAGCCACATCGGTGATGATCGCTTTCACTCCAAGCCGGAGGGTGGACTTCACGGTGTACTTTGCTAGGTAGCTAGTAACCCCTAGAATGTCATTTTCGCCCTTGCGAAGCTTAATGCCGCCCCGATAGCTAAGATGCTTCTCCGCCTCTACGATGATACGCTTCATCGTCTTAACTGCATCCACAGGGTATTTACCATTGGTGGTTTCCCCACTCAGCATCACCGCATCAGTATTCATCAAGATAGCACTAGAGACATCCGATACCTCTGCACGGGTAGGGCGAGGATTGTGGATCATGCTGTGGAGCATCTGTGTGGCAATGATTACTGGCTTCTTCTTCAGGATACAGCGGTGTACAATATCATTTTGGATGGCTGGAATCTTCTCAAAGTCTATTTCAATGCCAAGGTCGCCTCGAGCGATCAAAATACCATAGCTGGCATCAATGATCTCATCAATATTATCTACTCCCTCTTGATTTTCAATCTTAGAGATAATCTTGATCGCCTCGCCACCATTTTCATCTAGGATACGGCGTACCTCATCCACATCTTTATGGCTACGTACAAAGGAGTGAGCGATAAACGCAAGCCCTCTCTCTATCGCATAGAGGATGAATTGATGGTCTCGGTCACTCACTGCAGGTAGATTGATATGGACATCAGGCACATTGACACTCTTGCGAGAGCCTAAGACGCCATCATTCTCTATCACACAGTAAAGCTTCTCTGCGTCCTTGTCCAATACCTTAAGACCCACTTCACCATCATCAATAAGGATGCGAGCCCCTACAGGTACATCGTGTACAAAGTTCTTGTAATTCACATAGATACACGCTTCGGTGGAGGTTCCCTCAGGGTCGGCCGCTATGGTGATCTTATTTCCGGCTACGAGGTTAGCTTGATGCTCAAATTTTGTGGTGCGTACCTCTGCCCCCTTGGTATCAATCATAATTGGCACCTGGGGGTCTACGCTACGGACGTTGTCAATTATCCGATCAAACCCCTCCTTATCAATATGTGCCGAGTTGAGTCGAACGACATTAACACCGGCATCAAATAACCTTTTAAGAAACTCTGTGTCACATCTTTGGTCAGAAATTGTGGCAACTATTTTTGTCCTTTTATTGTCCATAATCAATCAATCGTAATATATACTTTCTTTCTTTCTTTCTTTCTTTTACCTTCTAGCAATTAAGTGTGCAACAGCCAAGCGGTATCCATCTAGTCCAAACCCCATCAAGGTCCCTACACACACCTCGCTCAGGAGGGTGATGTGTCGGTGAGGCTCCCGTGTAGCAAGGTTGCTAATATGCACCTCTACTACAGGACACTCTATCGCACGCACCGTATCCTGTAGGGCATAGGAGTAGTGTGAGAGGGCACCAGCATTGAGAATCATCCCACTAGAGTAGGGGGCTTGGCTCTGCATATAATCAATTAAGTCTCCTTCGTGATTGCTTTGGAAGTAGACCAATTCCCATGCCGGGAATAGGTCCCTCAAGCGTTCGAGGTATTCATCAAATGGGGTGCTCCCATATATCTCTGGCTCCCTTGTCCCTAGCATATTGAGGTTGGGACCGTTTATGATATGTATCTGTCTGCTTTCCATGCTATCACTTCCTTTGTCTATTGCAAAGATAATCAATTTATTCGTGGCGGAAAATAGCGGATCGTACTATCTGCACAGATGCTTCCCTTACGACAAGATGACCAAATTAATGTAGAAAAAGGATGGGATCGCTACAAAGAGAAGACTATCAATCCGATCCAAGATGCCCCCATGCCCAGGGAGGATATTGCCCGAGTCCTTCAACCCATAAGAGCGTTTCAAGAAACTCTCAAAGAGGTCACCGAAATTGCCAAAGAAAACGATCAATACCGCCAGCGTAATCCAGTTGGACATAGTTGCTACCTCAGGGAAAAGAGAGTGAAACCCAATAGCCCCAAGAATGGCTACCACGCCACCACCGATAGCACCCTCCCAACTCTTATTAGGGGATACACGGCGGAATAGCTTGTGCCGACCCAGTAGCGAGCCGATGAGATAAGCTCCAGTATCATTGAGCCAAATGGTTACCATAATGGGCAGTAGCCAAAAGGTGTCGGGGAAAGCAAAGTCGCTACCTAATCGCTCAGCCACACCATATCGGCTTCCCATGGTTAGTACCAGTAGACCAAGTGGTAGAGCTGTATAAAGGTGGGCAAAGAAAGCGTGCCCCAACTCAACTGAGGGCTGCCGTTGAAGCCTATAGATCTCTCCAATCAGATAGAATAGTAGGTAGCAAAAGTAAGGGAGTAGCACTAGGAGTGTCCTTTGCCAATCCCCCGAATAGTCAATCAGTGTATAGGCGGCTAAGATAGGGAGCCCAGCCACCATGCCATGAACAATTCTTAGGAAAAGGGCATAGAGATTGGCCCCAGTCATCAATTGATACTCGTATGAACCAAGCATGGCAAATAATGCCAATACCCAGGCCATTAAGTCGATCCGATTGGTCAGTATGCAACCTAAAATGATACCGACATAGACAGCTCCTGTAACCGCTCGTGAGGCTAATGATTTAAGTTTCGACATACAGATATTTTGCTAATTCCACTTGAAGTCAACAATAAGTGGATTGTGATCACTATACAATTTATATTTTGGAATACTACTTCCAATCGCTTTAATTTCCCCCTCATAAAAGAGGTGGTCAATGCGGAAAGGCATAAGCCGTTCGTTGAATGAGACAGAAAGTCCTAGCCCAGTTTCGCTATAGGCATCTCTCATCTGGCTCCTTAGCTGACTGTAGGTATAGCTCATGGGCGTATCGTTGAGGTCCCCAACAACAATGGTCACTTGTGGCTGATACTCACTCTGTAGCTTTTCCACATCCTTTCGCACCTTACTTGCCACGCTAGCCCGTTGATTCAGTCTAGGACCCAATCGACGCTTCACCTTGATAAATTGCTGAGGTAGGTCCCTTATGCTAAAGTCTTTAATATAACCTTTGTATTCCTCTACTTCCGAACTATTAAGGCTATAAGACTCTAGATGGTTATTGACCAATAGTAGAGTGTAGCCCTCCTTTAATTCAATGAGGTACCCGCACGATCCATTGTGTGACGATTCATACTCAATACCCTCTACAGACTTGATTGGGAACTTTGATAGGATGGCTTGTGTCTTGTGGATATGTCGGTAGGGGTAGCTGCTGAAAAGGCTCTTAAGCTTTCCGTCTGTTGGGAATTGGTCTGGGTATAGATTGGCCTCTTGGAGAGCTAGAATGTCGGGGTCGTAGCTTTTAATTAGTTGAGGTGCTAAGAGTGTTCCCTCTTCGTCTCTGCCCAGAAAACTCTGTACGTTGTAGCTCATCACCCTGAGGTCATACTCCTTCTTTAGACCCTTACCAAAATGAATGGGGAAGTAACTAAATATATAGCCTATTGATAGGATGAATAGCAATGTATAGCAGCCGAAGTAGAGCCACTTCCGACGGAGTAGATAAAAGAGCCAAAGAAGCAACAGTCCAGCTAACAATAGGGGGTAAGCAAGATTAAGAAAGGCTGGGATCTGCGTCTTCAGCGGTGAGATAAAGGGAGATAGCACCGCCAGAATGTAGAGTGCAATAAAGAGTAGGTTCGGAATCAACTCAATAGCACGAAATGTGGTATTGAGCAGACGAATAGTCCTATCCTTACGCATCCTCTTCATATTACTTGAGCTGCTCCTGCTCCTCCCTCGTGAGTGAATGATAGCCAGAAACCCTCGTCTTTTCCACGAGTAATTCGGCAGATGGTGTCTCCTCTAAATGCTTCTTCCGCTCAGAGAAAATAACCCATAGAGTTCCCACAATATAGCCCATCAGATGTACCCCTTGAGTCACCTGCCCTAGCTTTCTTTGCGTTGCGAAGTCAAAGATGAGCACAAATAACATTGCATAGAGTAGCCACGCTCTTTTTTGGCGAACCGACTTATAGAGCACTAGTGGCACAAGGGCGGCAATGCCAGTAGAAGCACCTACCAATACGCCATCGCCTATGAGCAGAAAGAGCAAGCCCCCTGAGAGAATGCCGCAAAGAAATAGCCCCAGTACCGTACGGTTACTGATGCCACAACCCACAGAAAAGAGTAGTAGCATCAAGAGCATCCCCACATTGATTACTATATGACGCCAATAGGTATGCACAAAGCCGTAGGTCACTAGGCTCCACGGCTGGCTGAGAAAGGTACCCCCATCACTGGGAAGTGCCAGCCTGCTGATAGCCCCGTTCCCCCACGATATCACTACCCAATAGAGTAGAAGTATCGGGATAAGCAGTGCAAATCGCCTATTAGTAAAAGTCCTGCCAGCCATCATCGAGTTGTCGTGCTCTAGCTCTCTTCTCCCAAAGTTTGATTAGAATAAATCCAAAGAGCATCCCCCCTAGGTGGGCAAAGTGAGCTACTCCATCTGCCGAGCCTGTCACTCCCAAGAAGAGCTCCATCACACCGTAGCCGATCACCAGCCACTTTGCCTTGATAGGAATAGGGATAAACATAATGAAGAGTGGCACATTTGGAAACATCATACCGAAGCCGAGCAAAATGCCATATACCGCACCACTGGCCCCTATCGTAAGCAACTGCTCAAGGAGGTAGGGTGGGTATCCCGCAAAGCTAAAGCTCCACACCAGCTCCTGCATCAGCCCTGCACCAATACCTGTAATGAGGTAGAAGAGGAGAAATCGCCAACTGCCCCACAACCGCTCCAACGTATTGCCAAACATCCAAAGGGCAAACATATTGAAGAATATGTGACCCAGTCCTGGGGCGTGTAAAAACATATAGGTGACCAGCTGCCAAATCCTAAAGGAGTCAGACCCAATATAGTGCAGACCCATATTCCAGGTGAGGTCATACCCTATCCTTGGTAAAGCAGACTGTGCTAGCCAGCATATCACATTGATGATGATGAGGTTTTTCGTAACATCCGAAACCTTATCTCGTAACTCTATTCTCATCCTATTTATCCTCTATTTGCGTGCTTACTACTTCACAAAGATACTCTTTTTTCTCGTTCTTTCCTATCTCTCTACTGCACGGGGGCCTCCTCTTCCCTATAGTAGTAGACCCCTCCAGTCAGCGGAAGTACTTCTAGTTGAGTTGATAGATCGTACTCACTTACTTTGATACCGATGAGCTGACCCCGCTTCAAGACACTCCATGGGATAGTTGCTTCCTCTTTAGTTGTAACAAGAAAGGGGGCTTCTACCCCATTTGGCACCTCTCCATCGTGTGAAAGATAGAGCGCAAATAATTGTCCCTTACTACTTCCATGCCACGCCACATGTAGCCCATTAGGTCGTCCCTCAATCTGTAGTTCCTGGCCATCGAGCCAGTCCATCCATACTCCTCTATCGAGGGGCAACTGTGCTCTTTTATCCCAAAATTCTCTCAATGGTGTAGACAAACCAATGCCATGCGAGATGGCGTGCTCTGCTCTGAAAAGAGCCACCCCAGCAATATTGGAAAGGCTATCAAGATAATTGATCTGGTTCATCACCTCACTCTTGGGCCAATTACCCTCTCGCTCCAATACCATATAGGGAGCCAAGCCCACTACTAGTGGCACATTGAGTAGCTTTTGCCACTCCTTTACAAAAGGGTAAAAGCGTTCGCCACGAGAGTACATCATCGGCACCACGAAGTCGATAATACTATCACGGCACCAAGCCACTGGGTCTTGCCAAGCCTCATTCATGGCGGTCCAACCACTATACTTCAGCCCTGGCACATTGTCGTAAGTGCCAATCACCGATGCACTCAGTAGCACGTCAGGGTGTCCCTCCTTCGTTGTTTGGTAAATCGCTCGCACCATCCGATTGATGTTCTCTCTCCGCCACTCGTCCAGACTCATGCTACCGCCCCGCTTACGGTACTCCTCGGCGTCGGGAAATTGCTTGGCTCTATCGGGATAACGGATGTAGTCCAGATGAATGCCAGCCAAAGCATAGTGATCCAATAGCTCACGTACCACACTACAGATCAGCTCTGTGCTACTTGCCTTAGCTGGGTCTAGATACCAGCCCCGCTTATACCTCGCCATCTCATTGCGGTACTTTTTGGGAAAGCTCCACGACGGCATGCTATTCACCTGCTTGTCATTGCCCATGGGCGTCACTGCCACCCACGCATGCACCACCATTCCTCGTTTGTGGCACTCTTTGATGGCAAAGTCAAGGGGATCGTAGCTCAGTTGGTAGCTACTACTTACAGGCACAAAGTCGCCACTCATCGGCTCAATCTTTGAGGGGTAAATGACCCGCCCTCTACTACGCACCTGCAGAAATACGGTATTGATGCCCAGCTTGTGGAGCTGGTCTAGCATCCGTACCAATTCTGCCTGCTGCTGTCTCTCTCCTGATACGCTAGTGGCGGGGCGGGAAGGCCAGTCAAGACCGTAGTTTGTGGTAAGCCACACCGCTCTCATTTCATACTTTCTGCCTACCTCTGATGCCCACAATGATGATGTGGAGAACCAGAGGAAACCCACAAGGAGTAGCGCGACTATTTGTCTCTGCCTACTCACAGATTGCAACTTGCTCACCCTCTATTATCCTTCGAATGAGATGTGGTCAATCAAGCGTACTTCACCGCAGTAGACTGTGATACAGCCAGTAGTATTGCCGTTCCACGCCTTAGCCTCCTCCAGAGTGTCGCTGTTGACGATGCTAAAGTACTCCACCCGAAGGAGTGGATCAGTTTCAATCTGTTTTACCACAGCTTCATGCACCTCTGCTACACTCTTGCCAGATTCCTTCAGTCGCTTCCCCTCTTGCAATGCCTCGTAGATCTTAGGGGCTGCCGCACGCTCCTCATCGGAGAGTCGGCGGTTACGCGAACTCATTGCCAGCCCATCACTCTCACGAATAACCGGGCAAGAGATAATCTCAATATCCGCCAAGTCGGGGCATAGAGCACACATTCTCTTGATGACCGCAATCTGCTGAAAGTCTTTCAAGCCAAAGTAGGCTCTATTTGGTCGGACCAAGCGGAAGAGTTTGCTCACTACCCATACCACTCCACGGAAATGTCCAGGTCGGTGTGCACCCTCCATCACCTCTCCTACACGTCCGAGGTCTAGGTTAGGTGCCTCCTCTCCATCCTCATACATATCCTCGGCAGTTGGAGTAAAGACAATATCTACCCCCACCTCGCCCAGTAGCTTCAGATCCTCCGCCATATCGTGCGGATAGGTCTTCAGGTCGTTGGGGTCATTAAATTGCGTGGGGTTCAAGAAAAGACTCACCACCGTTAGTTCGCATTCACGCAAACTACGCTCCACGAGGCTCATATGTCCCTCATGTAGTCCGCCCATAGTAGGTACAAAGCCCACCAGTTTCTCCCCTCTTATCTCATTTAGCTGAGCAACTAGCTCCGCTTTAGTCATTGCTATCTTCATAAGTCAATAAAATTACCATTCTCCATATTCCCCTAACTAATACTATTCTACACAAAAGTAAAGATAATTTATGACACTCATCACAAAGAGTGGGCAAAAACGACTGTTCCCACCTTGCTACAGAGACTTTACCAAATTAGAGGGCTATATTTCTCTGGAATAACTCTTGGAAGCTCTCTATAAGATCCTCCTTAGCTTGCTTCATAGAGATTTCGTGCTGAGCCTCAATAGAAAGATTGGTAACCCCTCTATCCGTAAATCCGCAGGGGTTAATCACATTAAAGGCTTGAGGTGGTGTGCTAACGTTAAAGGCGATGCCGTGCATGGTAACAAACCTACTTGCTTGGATCCCGATGGCGCATAGTTTGCGTGGCCGTTGAGAAGGATCTACCCAAACACCAGAAACCCCATGCATCCGCTCCCCTTTCACACCATACTTAGCAGCCACATTAATGGCCACCTCTTCAAGCAACTCAACATAGCGACGCAGTCCTATCCCTAGCTCCTCGAGATCAAATATAGGATAAATTGTCCACTGTCCAGGCCCATGGTAGGTGACATCCCCTCCTCGCTCTATCTGGTAGCATTCTATTCCTTGGGCGTGAAGGCGCTCAGGAGAGAGTAGGATATTATGCGGGTCGGCATGCTTACCAAGTGTGAGCACAGGGTGATGTTGATTGAAAATCAGATGGTGCTGCACTGGTAGGTGTTGTCGCTTTGCTTCAAGGGCTTTCTGGAAGAGATCCTTTTGCTGAGCAAGTGAGTCTTGATAACTAATGAGCTGACCTGTGGGGCTATTGTCAATGAGTTGAATATCCATGGTAATATATAGTTATCTGTTTGGAAAGAGCTTTGCCTTATTGCAGAGCTCTCTACCAGCACAGTAGTTACAGCTATTCTTTCGGTTGTTGGGAATAAATTCATCATCTGTTTCGGCGATACGACGAAGGGCTTCATTCAATTGCTCTTTGAATCCTGTCTCAATCAGACTAAAGCTATCAATTGTCTCATTTTTGGTCTTGTCAATATTGTGTACAAACCAGCCCTGATCGGCATCGCGTACTTTGATGAGCATAGGAGCGATATCCTTGACCGCTTTCTTTCCATAAGCCTCTAGATACATCACGCAGTAGGTGAGAAGCTGTATGGCGGCCCTATCAATGTTGCTGTTTTCGGGGTCAAAACTTCTTTCGAGGTTAAACTCTAGTTTATCGCTACCTGTCTTGTAATCTACCAGCCTTAGTTTGCCCTGCTTGATATCAATACGGTCAATGGTGCCACGTAGATGGATAGTTTCTCCATTTTCTCCGTAAGTATAGAGTGTGGATATGGTCTGTTCCCCTCCACAGTAGGTGAAAGGGGCGTTTTTGTTGATGTCCAGTTGAATGGTGTTTTGGACGTCTTGAAAGATTAGGTCTTTGTACATCTCAAAATAACCATTGAATTGGGTTTCATCTGTCTGATAAGCTTTGTAGTAAGCTTCTCGGACGGCATTGGTGATAAGGTCGGGTTTGTCAAGAATCCCCTTTAGATGCTCTTTGGTCACCACAGTCCCATTAAAGCCATTATACAGTATCTCAAGGGCTTTGTGGGTAATGGTTCCGACATCATTTTTTTCTAGTACATCGGTGAGCTCGTCTGGGTCCCGTAGTCCAAGAATGTTTTGGTAGTAAAACTTTCGGGGACAGGTGAGGTAGTTGATGAGCGCACTCGGGGAGAGTCCATACTTGGATTGTGGCACTTTACTAGTCAACTGGGCTCTATATGCTTGGATCTTCTGACGGTCGAGCTGTAGGTCTTTAGAAGGTATGGGGGAAAGTGGAAAGTAAGCATTGTACCGCTTGGCTGGCACTCCGTAAATATGGGTGAGAAGTGTAAGGTAACGAGAGGGCTCTCCACTAGCTCTTGCCGTTTTACGAGAATCGTAGAGGGTGTACAGACGCTCACTTCGCCCAATCATGTGGAAGAAGTTGTAAGCACGGATAGCATCTTGCCATTTGTAGGTGGGGAGGCCTTTCTCATACCGTATATTCTGAGGAATGAGTCCATATTTTCGGCTTTTGGCGGGTAAGAGCCCTTCGCCCGCATCCATCACGATGATGTTCTCAAAGTCTATGGATCGTGCCTCCAATATTCCCATCACTTGTACCCCTTCAAGGGGTTCGCCGGAGAATGGAATTCGAGCTTGAGAAATGGTGGTATGAATAAGGTCGTGTAGGAGGGGTAGGGTGAGCTGATTTCGTGCCGTTGCGTGAGCCGCGACGAATCTATCAAGCGACCCTTTGATCTCCAGGAGTAGCTCTTCTACCACGGTAAGAGACATTTTGATCGTTGCATCATCGGAAAACTTCTCTTGGAGATGTACGAGTAGCGTGAGCGTATTATGTAGTAGGTCACCTTGCTCGTATCTGTCAAGATTGAAAAGCAGGCGTAGGTCTTGGTGCCGCTCTTTTTCAATCGCCTGAGAGAGCTCCTCCTCTGTAAAGTAGAGCTTCTTAGGGGTTTTAGGGTTGAGTAGCTTGGTGGTATCAAAAGTGCCCTGATCTAGCTCCAGCCCGAAGAGATCAATTAATTCCTCCCGCCGCCAAATAGGCATCTCGTTCTTCCGACGTCCATAGGCTAATCTCTGGAGATTCAGGAGGTGTAGTAGCTTGGCGATAATCGGAAGGTACTTAATGGGGAAGCCCATAGTGATATTGAGCTTGAGGGGAGCTTCCCCTACTTCACTATCCTGTAAGTTGGAGAGGAGATTGGTGAGCTGGCTTTCATCTGGAAGGATAATAGCGGTATTGGGATCGCGTAGGTTGATCAGCTCATCGGTCTGTAGTTGCGGGATAATCTTCTGAGCAATGTAATTTGCTTGACCTAGTTTGGAGGGGATAGAGATAATATGTAGCTGTGGCTGATGCTGTGAGTTTTTATCTCTCGTATAAGCCAGCCTATCATCTGTAGGCTCAGGGAAAAGGGTGTCTCTTACTTTTCTATTTTTATCGGTAAACTTCTGCTGTACGAGGTAGCTATCATAATCCCAATAGAAAAGGGTCTCACTATTTTCCTTGAAGTGCTTGAGTATCTTTTGCTCGCTTTGTGAGAGCGCATTGAGCCCGATAAACACATTGACCTTGGGCTCTTTGAATAGCTTTAACTCCCCATTTTCTAGTCTTTGGGTTATGTCACGCATAAGCATGCCATTATAGACTAGCCCCTCACCGCGAAGGGTTTCCTTGAACTGGGTGTAGATTTCAGGGACGTACTGCCAAAAAGCCGTATATCCCCTGTCTAGATTTTTCTCGAAGTTAGGTGCATATTTTTTAAGAGCGTCAATCTGATCTTGGTTCAGTAGATCCTTGGCTGGTATCGTGAGCTCATCGAGTAAATCCATATTCTCAAATATCGATAACGCATCGGCAAGATGATTGTCGATATCATTGAAGTCAGCCAAGAGTTGCTTCCCTATTTCGTAAAAGTTCTCAAAGCTATATTCACTCTCTTTGTATACTAGCTTATAACTGGTGTAGAGGTGGTAGATGAGTAGCAACTCATTATTGACATTCTCCTCCGGAAGGTGAACAGCCCGCCTCAAAAAAGCGCCTAGAGTCGTTACCTCAGGAAGTAGTAGTGGCTCGTCTCCTGCCACTTGCCTGAGATAGTGGAGAAAGAAATGACCGGATCTTTTGTTGGGAAAGAAGAAACGGTACTTATAGAGCTGCTTGCCTTCGATCCGAAAGAAATGCTGTGCTAGTCCCCTGAGGTATGAAGTGTGGCTCATAGTGATGCTACAAAACTTTTATGGTGTGGAAATGCCAGCTTTCTGATCAATTAGAAGGGCTTACCCTCTTTACGCTGTATGATAGTGGCTTCAAGCTTAGTATTCTGTGGGGTGATAGCAAACTTAACTGCTGAAGGGGGCACCAAGTGGGTAAGACTAATGGTGGCTCCTCCTGCATCTTGGCTCGCTTTCGTTAGCTCTACAGGAAGGATGTAGACCTCTAGGTCTTTATTCGGTTCCTCTTTGATATGCTTGATAATAGCGGAGCCAATATTGCCGAAGTGATAAGTGCTGGAGCCCCTTACGACCATCTCACCGATAAATGAGGTATAGGCAGCTCCAAGTGAGTTTTCAGTTAACTCCTTTTCAAAAAACGTCTTGGTACTATCTACTGGTAGCATGAGAAGGGTCTCGGGAATGCCATATTTTGTGGCAGTAGCCGCTGAGGCGGTAGTCCCTTGCAGGGTATATGTGACTGCATTGAGTGTTCGGGAGTAGCCTGCTGGCGCCTCTTTTAGCTCCTTGGCAATCGTGCGAGTAGGTAGTGTGGCTTTTATCCAAAGGCCTGCTGGTGCCTTGATAGTAGCAAATCCTTTATCTTCAAGTAGCTGATCCACTCTGAAATTGGCAAAGCGCGATAGCTGTGGTACCTCCGAGGTGTGAATCAATGTCTGTGCAAATGGCTTGATCTCTTTCTTCTTTTTCTTGGTTTTGGTATCCTCTACCTCAACCTCCTTGGAGTACCAAAAGGCTAGCTCAGTACTGGTGACTCTTATGACACTTCCTTGCCCCGCCGTAGTGTGGAGGTATAGGCCAGGGAACCACTTGTCAAAAGCGGCCTGATTGGCAAAGACGGGGTCTCCAGCTTTGGAGCGTGTGAAGAACTCCTCCCCTAGTTCCTTGGGGAGTGCAATGGAAAGCATATAGTTTCCTTTTCCTGAATTACCTTGTATCCTCTGTGAGCCTCTGCCTGCCCAATAAGAGAGCGAGCCTAGCTTTTCTCCTACATACTCCTTTACCTCTGTGATAGAGTATTTATTGTGTTTCAGTGGCTGCTTAACTCGGTTGGCAGTCACGGTCATGCTGGAGATAGTATCACCAGCAAATCCGTCGTAGTAGATGTAGAGCCTTACGGAGTCAATGCCAGTGATGACTGACTCGTCTTTGAATCTAAATCCGCTAGGAATGCGAAACTGGGTTAGATACTCTGTCTCAATGCCACCGAACTCTTCGCTGGACATCCGACCTAGGTAGCCCAATGCACTACCTACATAGATATCATTATTCCCAGCTTCGGTACCTGCTGGTACGGTGCGAAGTGTGAGTGCAAAGTCTTTGCTTATGGGCTCTCCCTTAAGATATTCAGGGAGCAAATCCAATCCAGTGGCATGTTGATCATTTTCACAACCCACTAGGAGTATTGCTAGCACTACTCCTACACTTAGCCAACCTTTTATAGTCCTATTCATATATTTGCTCTATATATTGATAGCCTTTTATACAGCTATCCTACCGAATTTTATTATTGGAAAAACATCTTTTTTTTGTCCCTATTCTTCACTCTCTTCCTCTTCTTCTTCACCAATAATGCTATTGTAGAAGTCTGCTACTGACTCTATCAATTGGTCATCGCTTTGGAAGTCAAGTACACTCTTCCCCGAGCCCTCTATTGCAGCAATAAGTTCCTCAGAACTATTGGTTTTGGAGTAGATGATGCCATCCACATACTGTAAGATGAGCTCTACGAGTGCCTCTCGATTAAGTGCCTGCCCATCCAGAAGTGGGTGCTTGATCTGGTCATACGCCAGTACCTCGGTGAGTTGTTCATCAAATGGATACTCTGGAGCTGTATCGTAAGCAGAGTAGACGATCTTGGCACGTGAGAGGGCTGGGTCATCCTTGAGTAGTGTCCTCAAATAAAGGGGGGCTAATCCGGTGAACCAACCGTGACAGTGGATCACATCGGGTACCCATCTTAGTTTCTTTACGGTCTCAAAGACTCCACGGATAAAGAATACGGCACGCTCTACATTATCCTCGTAGTAGGTGCCTTTTTCATCTGTGAATACCCCTTTTCTACCAAAGAAATCCTCATTATCAATAAAGTAGACCTGCATACGCTGTGGCATCAGGCTCGCTACTTTCACCACTAGCTGGTGTACTTTGTCATTGACAGTAAGGTTGACACCCGATAGACGGATCACCTCATGAAGTTGGTGGCGACGTTCGTTGATCACTCCATAATTGGGCATAAATGTACGGATATCATTGCCTCTACCCATGATGCCCAAAGGGATAAGTTTTGAATCCTTACCTACCTTACTATCCTCTAGGTAGGGATAGATTTCTTGTGCTAAGTATAGCACCTTCTTCCTTGCCTGTCGCCGTTTCCTTATCATTCTTTTTCTCCTTTGTTTTTAATATATATCTGCCAATTCCCTCGCTAAATAACTTGGCAAACAGCCGTCTTAATAGGCTATCCATCCCCCATTAAACTCCCCAAAGTTACTCATTTTTCAGCACATAGGCAAAAGCCGCTATTTCGAAGCTTTTTGTGTTTTCTCTCGCAAGACTCTCTACTAGTGCACTTTAAGTACTCAATTCAGCCCGATCCAAGATGGGAAATGAATCGTAGGGGTTGCGCATTAGAAGTACCTAGTGAAATGCCTCCCTAAAACAGGGGCAAAGCCCCCCTCAAAACCAATTGATAACCAGAGCTATACAAAAGCGTTTGCCGAGATGCAACTAAGCATTTGCTTAGTTGCATCTCGGCAATTGCTTAGTTGCAACTCGCCGATTGCTTAGTTGCATCTCAACTTTTACCCTACTAGCATAGAGGTTTTATGGAGGTCTCAAATCAAATGTCTTGGTGATGTCCAAGATGATATTTTCCACCCGTATGGGAACTAATCTAAAGAGGCTATGGCTAAATTTATTATCTTTGTAGAAATAGGTTAATGAAATGGTGATAATGACCTAAAAACCTACCTATCGGATGCTTTTACTTACTCCGACAGAGTTGTACGTCTCTGTGAATAGTAGGGTGGAAGATGGCAATGGTTGGGGGACAGACTGGTGCCAGGAGAACTAAATAATGTAGTCCCCACTGATAATCCTATAGTTATGATTGGAAATGATGAAGATAATTAAAAATGTGTGGTTGATACCCCTACTACTGCTTCAGGTAGCGTGTAGTGATGGTCGATCTTCAAGAAATGATTCATCCGTACAGCCTGATGCCACAGTGCCAGAAGGATATACCTTGGTGTTTAGTGATGAGTTTGATCAGAAAGAAAGCGGGCTCCCTGATCCCACTAAGTGGTATTATGATGAGGGGGCAAAAGGCTGGGGGAATAATGAACTACAAAGGTACATTCCTGGCTTTTTAGGCAATGATACTTGCGCAATTGTAGAGAATGGTGAGCTGAAAATTATTGCTAAGCAAGTAGGAGATGCCGTTTACTCTATTCGTATGAATTCGAGGGAAAGCTGGAAGTATGGGTACTTTGAAGCGCGACTAAAACTGCCTAGAGGTAGGGGAACTTGGCCAGCATTTTGGATGATGCCAGACAAGGAATATACATGGCCTTTAGATGGAGAGATCGATATTATGGAGCATGTCGGTTATGACCCTTGTAAGGTGTATAGCACCATACATACTGAGGCGTATAATCATAGAAAAGGCACACAAAAGAGTGGTTCGACGGTAGTCGATGACCCATTTGATACTTTTCATATTTATTCTGTGGAGTGGACAGCAGAATACATTCGAGGATTTGTTGATGGTAAGTCGCATTTTGAATTTGTCAATGGTAAAAATGGGGATAAGTCCTCTTGGCCATTTGACGAGCCATTTTATCTGAAGCTAAACTTAGCTTGGGGTGGCGACTGGGGAGGACAAGAGGGAGTAGACCCATCAGCGCTTCCCGCCACTTATGTGATTGATTATGTGCGTGTTTATCAGAAAAAGGAATAAAAACTTTTGAGACGTGCTGATTGCAATTCTCTTTATGTATATGTATCAATAAACGAATAGCGGGAGATTCTACGCTAGTTGAAGATAAAATAGGGGGTGGTGCACTAGCACCACCCCCTATTCCTTAAGTATGACGGGCATGTCATACATCTGTGGTG
>NZ_KV820647.1:0-303 GCF_001815465.1 Porphyromonas sp. HMSC077F02
AAAAACACCTCCTTTCTCCTACGAGATCCTACCAAAGAGGCATAACCTCTGGCTCTAACTTTCTTACAGAGTTTCTGCAAGAAAAACCCCCACCTGTAGGAGGGCGGGGGTATTCTTCTGCACCTTGGTTATTTTCGAGCCAGAGGGATGCATAATCTGATTTGCATTGCAAAGGTACGGACATTTATCCGAATAAAAAACAAAAAGTACACACTCTCCCAATCACTTTTTCGCCCATTTTTCGCTTATTTCTCTTCTCTCGTCTTCCTAATCGCCTGATACCCAATGCTCATCACTAATATG
>NZ_KV820648.1:0-8371 GCF_001815465.1 Porphyromonas sp. HMSC077F02
AGTCACCCCATCACGCAGAATATCGGATGAGGCACAATCTCTCATGGGAGGGGGTGGCGTTTTTGAATGTGGCAGTGATTTTGTACCTTTGTTGTAAATAACAGATTTGATACACATATATAATATGGTGAGAGTAAGGTTTGCACCAAGTCCTACAGGTGCACTTCATATTGGCGGTGTGCGTACAGCACTTTTTAATTATCTCTATGCTCGCCACCACGGTGGCACGATGGTGCTTCGCATTGAGGATACAGATAGCAAACGCTTTGTACCAGGAGCGGAAGAGTATATCATTGAGGCCTTGCAGTGGCTTGGCATTGAGATTGATGAGGGCATTGGTACCGACCATCAGCCCTACGGCCCTTACCGCCAAAGTGAGCGAAAGGCAATCTACCAAAAGTATGTACAGCAGCTTCTTGATGCCGGGAAGGCCTATTATGCTTTTGATACGGTTGAGGAGCTTGAGGCTGCGCGAAAGGAGTATCCTAATTTCAGCTACGACGCCACCACACGTGAGCAGATGCGGAATAGCCTTTCGCTCCCCAAAGAGGAGGTCGACCAGCTCATCAGCAGTGGTGCCGAATATGTAGTGCGCTTTTTAGTAGAGCCCAATAGAGATGTAGAGGTCAATGACCTAATCCGTGGCAAAGTAGTGATCAATTCATCCATCCTTGATGATAAGGTGCTCTACAAGAGTAGTGATAGCTTACCCACCTACCACCTTGCGAATATTGTGGATGACCACTTGATGAAGATTACTGAGGTGATCAGGGGTGAGGAGTGGTTGCCTAGCGCCCCACTCCACGTACTACTTTATGAGGCATTTGGATGGCAGGAGAGTATGCCTAGGTTTGCACACCTCTCCTTAATCCTCAAACCTACGGGTAATGGTAAGCTCAGCAAACGCGATGGCGACAAACTCGGTTTTCCTGTATTTCCACTTGAGTTCGTCGACCCAAAGGATGGCACTATTTCCACAGGATATCGCGAACAAGGGTATCTTCCCGAAGCTGTGATCAACTTCTTGGCCCTCCTTGGCTGGAACCCTGGCACAGAGCAAGAGATTTTCTCTATGGAGCAGCTGAAAGATGCCTTTTCTCTAGAGAGGTGTAGCAAGAGCGGTGCCCGCTTTGACTTTGAGAAGGCAAAGTGGTTCAACCACCACTATATCCAGATGATGTCGCTAGACCAATTACTCCCCATTGTGCGTCCAATGCTCGAAGCAGAGGGAATAAAAGCTAGCGATGAGAAGCTCAAGGAGGCGATTGCCACCGCACAGGAGAAAGTACAATTGCTCCCCGACTTTATAAGAGAGCTGAGCTACCTATTTGTGGCGCCAAAGAGTTTTGACGAAAAGGGGATGAAAAAGCATTGGAAAGCTGAGACGCCACAGTACCTACAAATCATTATTTCGCTACTCCAAGGGCTTGATAAGGAGGCATCTCAGGAGACTATTGAGCAGGCGCTTTACGACAAGATAAAGGGAGATGATCTACCTATGGGTCGAGTGATGAATGGGATTCGCATGGCTCTCGTAGGCGAAGGCCGTGGTGCTAAGATCCATGAAATCATCCATATCCTAGGCATTGAAGAATCGATTCGACGCATAGAGTATGCATTGAGCGTTAATGTATGACATTTTCTACTATCACTATAAAGAGAACACCCTATGTCTTTACCGACATAGGGTGTTCTCTTTTAATAACAGTAACGACTTGGATTAAAGCTCCTCGTGAGATGGGTGAATCATTCTTGCAGTCTCCACACGGCAGGTGTAACTATGCAAAAGGCGGTATGCGAGGTAAGCGATGAGGTAATAGAGGGCGAGGGCAATGCCATCAAACTGTAGGGTAAGGGTCATTGGGTCGTGACTAAAGAGTGAGGTAACAGAGTGCATCCACCCAGTCAGGACCCGGAGCATCTCTAGTAGAAAACTAGGCACCCAGTCAAAAATAGCAGTAAGCAAGAAGGCAACTAGTGCCAAGGGGATCAGTAAGCTGCTGATAAATACGAGGGGGATATTACTCCAAATAAAGACTAGCGGGGCAGTACCAAAGTAATGAAATAGGAGAGGGAACACTCCGATCTGTGCCGCTATAGTAAGGCAAATGAGGTCTCTAATCCATTGGAGCAATCTATTGGTAGGGTTGAGCAATCTTTTGAAAAGGGGGAAGAAACAATAAATGCCCCAAACGGCGGAAAGACTTAAGAGTAATCCGATACTGTAGTAAGCAAAAGGGTTGATAAATATAAATACCAAGAAGACTAGTGAGAGGAGCTGAATGGGGTCAGTGGGTCTGATAAGCACTTTTCCACCAATAAGAAGGGTGCTCAATAGGAAAGCCCTGACGGTGGCAGTAGATGCTCCAGAGAATAGGGTGTAAGCGAGAAGCACTATAAAAAGGAGGAGGTAACGGAGGTACCGCCACTCATACCGCCAAAGGGCCCATCCAATAAGTAGGCTAGCCATCCACATCACCACACCTAGGTGATAACCACTAAGAGCCAATAGGTGAGCTACTCCCGAATCGGCGAACTGTCGTTTCAGACTAGAAGGGAGCAGTGAGCGATCACCAAGAGAAATAGCATAAATAAGTCCCCTACCCTCCCACGGTATATAGTCAGAGGCGAGTGTCTCGAATTGCTGCCGAAGGAGATAGCGCCAGTGCTGAAGAATACTTATCAGAGGTCTATTGGGCATCGGTGCTAGTGTCTCAATGCTCTGAATGGTGGCAGTCGCATGAATCCCTTCACTGATGAGATGCTTTCGATAGCCTTCATTTTTGAGAGCACTGAGTGGAGAGAGATCAAGTGCTGCCACCCCTTCGGCACCATAGCTATTCGCCTCATTGATGGTGCTGGAGGCAGGCACTTTAAGCTGCACATTGATCCATTGACTATTGGGCAGCTCTACCTTTGCCCGATACTGAATTTCGCTCTCGGCACTAGTGATGAGGGGATAGAGGAGTTTTACTCTAGCATGAGCTACGCTGCAAGGCCGAAGAATTTGCTCATATCTAGCACCCCTAAGATGGGTATACATACCGAAGACAATGGCGATGAGGAGGGTCCAAATCAGCAACTCTGCCTTGATCTTTTTGAAAGGATAGAAAAGCAACACCCCGATCACAACGACCAGGGCGATGCTTATCACAAAGAGGTAGCCCGACTGGGCGATCAAAGCGCCCAATAAGACCCCTATCACCAATCTGAAAGCTGGACGATGGGTATACTCAATCCTAGGGACTAGCAGTGATGACATGGAAAGGTAGCTCTATGGTGTCGCACGCCTCTCCTCTATACCTCTAAAAGCCTTTCAATCGTTTTCTGAGGATCCTCGGAGCCAAAGACGTAGCTTCCTGCCACCAAGGCATCGGCTCCTGCATCAAAGAGCTGCGCTGCAGTCTCTGCATTCACTCCACCATCTACCTCAATCAGCACCTCTAACCCTCGCTCCTCAATCATCTTTTTAAGCCTTACTGTCTTATCCAGTATTTGAGGGATAAACTTCTGCCCTCCAAAGCCAGGGTTAACCGACATCAAGAGTACTAGATCGAGATAAGGGAGTAGGTCTTGGAGTAGCTCTACAGGGGTGTGGGGGTTCAGGACCACGCCAGCCTTCATGCCAGCATCACGTATCTGTTGCATCGCTCTATGCAAGTGGCGCGACGCCTCGTAGTGCAGCGTGAGGAAATCCGCTCCAGCATCCGCAAAAGCGGTGATATAACGTTCTGGTTGCTCTATCATTAAATGGACGTCAAGGGTCTTAGTCGTAGCTTTGCGGATAGCTTGGACTACAGGTAGCCCAAAGGAGATATTGGGCACAAATAGTCCATCCATAATATCCAAGTGTATCCACTCTGCTTTGCTCTGATTGAGCATCTCTATATCACGTCCGAGGTTTAGAAAGTCCGCCGATAGCACGGAGGGTGCAATGATTCTTGCCATGTCTTAAAGTATTGGTTTATTGGTCAGTATTTGTATGTGAAGGATATCATTCTCATCTTTTAATCGACGAATGAGATAATTCAGCTCTGTAATATTAGGAATACGTATGCGTAAAGTACCGATAGCCCGATCAATGGAGCTAGAGAAATGAATCTCTATCAAGGGAACTCTCAAATCTCTAATGGTGCCGAGGACATTATGGACAAAGCCATCTTGATTAACTCCCTCCACCTCCAGAGTAACTCCAAAGTTGGAGTGGATATGAGGCCCCCACTCCACCGCCACGATTCGGTCGCCATAGGTAGCTTTGAGTTGCATAGCAATTGAGCAGCTCTTTTTATGTACTTCTACTTGGTCTTTCTGATTCAGTATCCCATCTACTTCCTCCCCACAGATTGGTTTGCAGCAGAGAGAACGGATATAATTTCTACGCCCATCTCTCGCCTCTAGGGTATAGAGCTTTTTGCGATCCTCTGGAGCGACGCTAGGCACCTGGGTCTCATCCGAATCAAGCCACAACTGACGGTCTTCGCTCATACGATTTCCCTTGTGCCGCTCCTCTATTAATTGCTTGGTCAAGTCATCGTCTAGCGAGACCTCGCCCGACTGCACTGCGAGAAATAGATGCTCGGGTGTAGGGTAGCTCAGCACATGCCCAAAATTAGGGACCAAATCTCCCAACGCATACCCCTCTCTGTGGAGATGGGCTTCGAGAAGGTTTCGACCTCTTTGGATCTGCTTGGTACGAACATTACTCAGGTAATTACGAATATATCGCTTGGCTTGTGGACTAGTAACATACTCCAGCCACTCCTCTCTCGGCTGTACCTTCGAGGCAGTGAGCACCTCTATCTGGTCTCCACTATGAAGGGGATAGTCGATATTAACCATCACATGATTGACCTTGGCACCAAGGCAATGATCGCCATACTCTCTACCTAGCTCATAAGCGAAGTCGAGCACAGTGTACCCTTGAGGTACTCTCAATTGGTCTCCCATCTTGGTGAATATCAGCATCTCCTCGGTGGTAAACTTGTACATCATTGTCTCGTAGTCGTCCGATGCACTAGGTCCAGGATTGCTGAGGAGTACCCTAACGTTATTGAGAATATTTTGCTCTATTTCGTCGATCTCCCCAGGGTGCTGCTTGTATCTCCAATGTGCTGCAAGCCCTCGCTCAGCCATTTCATGCATTCGCTTGGAGCGGATCTGCACTTCTACCCACTCTCCGAGGGGGCCCATAACAGTGATGTGAAGGGCTTGATAGCCATTTCCCTTAGGCTTCGTGAGCCAATCGCGAGTGCGGTCGTCCTTAATCCTAAAGTGCCGGCTTATGGCTCGATAGATCCTAAAGCAATCATCGTATTCGGTATCATTACGAGTCGGCTCGAAAACAATTCTGATAGCAAATAGGTCATAAATCTCATCAAAAGATAATTGCTTAGTAGTCATCTTTTTCCAGATGGAATAGATGCTCTTCATCCGATGCTGAATTTCGTAAACTAACCCAGTAGCTTCGAGGTCTTCACGCACTTCGGCATAGAATAGCTGAAAGAGCTTGGAGCGCTTGGCACCGCTACGCTCTATCTCCTCCTGTATCTCGATGTATTGCTGTGGATGGTCGTACTTAAGTGAGAGGTCATTGAGCTCACTCATAATATCGTACATACCTAGGCGCTCAGCGAGTGGAGCATAGAATAGGCGCGTCTCGGACGCAATCTTTGCTTGCTTTGCCAATGGCATACTTCCTAGCGTACGCATGTTATGCAGACGGTCAGCTATCTTGATAATAACAATCCGCATATCATTATTGGCCGTCAGAAGGAGGTGGCGGATATTTTCGAGCTGGGCAGAAGCATTCTCCTTACCCATCATCATCTCTGCCAAAATCTCACCCGAGAGCTTGGTGAGCCCATCCACAATACGAGCAATGGTAGGGCCAAACATATCTCGGATATCCTGCACCGTATATTCGGTATCCTCTACCACATCGTGTAAAAGAGCCGAAGCGATGCTCGTGGAGCCCAGCCCTATCTCGTTGCAGCAAATGCTTGCTACAGCGATAGGGTGTAGGATATAGGGCTCTCCACTCTTGCGCTTTGCCCCCTCGTGTGCTGCACGTGCCAGATTAAAGGCCTTGCAAATAACATCGGTGCGCTTCCGATGGTTTGAATTGAGGTAATCAGCCAGCAATTGATCAAAAGCTGATTGCACCACTACTCCATAATCCTGCTCTGACTGCATACTTATCTAATATAGGTCTTGTATTCCATACCTTAACAAAAGTACACAATTTTAATGAGATAATATAGCCATGGCCAATTCGCCCTAGACAAAGAGGCCATAAGATCATCCGCAAAATATAGAGCTACCCCACTAGTCGCACAATAATCACAGTGCAACCACTAGGGTAGCTAAATCAATTTGCTCATCTCCGACAGGCGATTGGCTCTGCCAGCCTCACCTGTATGCTATATGAACAACGTTGCTAAATCAATACTCTAAACCTCTTGGAAGAGCCTTAGCAGTTTCGATCCACTTTTGAACCGACTTAAGAGGTGGAATACGACGCACTAGCTTTTTAGAGTTATTGACCTCCTCCATCTTCTGTACAAGGTTCTCGGCATTTCTATTGGCTAGCTCCTTAACTGTATCAACGCCAGCAGCCTCTAGTAGCTCGGCATACTGAGCTCCAACGCCTTGGATACGGAAGAGATCCACATGATTGGCCCATGTAAGTATCTTATCCTCATTAATGCCAGTCGCACCGGCCAATTCTTTTCTCTGCTTCTTGGTCTTGGTTGCTTTCAGTAACTCGTCAGTTGTTTTGATACCTGCCTCTCTAAGCTTCTGACCAAAAGCTGAGCCAATGCCCTCTATCGTTTCAATCTTGTAATTTGCCATAGTAATAATACTTTCGTTTTTTGTTATTGAATTATTTGTAACTATCTCTTTTCCACAAATATATGGAATATATTTGAATTAAGCAGCCTATTACCCTACTCTTTTTGCACCGCCAATTTATGAGATGATGCAACTCACCTTTGGATCCACTACTTGATGCTATTTCACTAACCACCGAAATGCAAAGAAGAGATGGGCAAAAAGCGTCTTTACCCACCCATAGTGGCGACCCATTATCTCGAACCGCTCCTTGAGAGAGGCACGGTGATTTCGAGTGGTAGCTCCTTCCGAAAGGTAATCTGTCAGGATCAACCGACTATTATAGGTGTGCTGAGCATTTGACAAGATATTAAGGCACCAATCAAAGTCGCTAGAAAAGCGGTAGCCAAGATTATAGCAAGGCACTAAGTCTCTACGTGGATAGAAGGATTGATGGCAAACCACCATCCCCTTTAAGAAACTGCGATAGGTAAGTTGCTCTGGGGTACTTAGGCGTCGGGGTCTGAGGAACTGTCTATTTTCATCGACGATATTTGTTTCTCCATAGATCACATCAGGCAAAGGGCTTTTGATCTGAGCAAAGACCTCTGAGAGGGTAGCTGGAGAATGAAAGGTATCACCAGCATTCATAAAACAGAGATAATCGCCTGTAGCTGCCTGAATCCCCTTATTCATAGCATCGTATATCCCCCTATCTGGCTCACTTATAAAGCGATCGATATGACTTCGGTACTGCTCAATCAGCGCCACGGTACCATCGGTAGAGGCGCCATCCACCACTATATATTGTATATGAGGATAGGTCTGGCTTGCTACCGATTGGAGTGTATACCTTATCTCTCCTGCCGCATTATAGCAGACGGTTATCACACTTATAGATATCTTTTCTTGCATATCAAGAATAATAATGGTAATTTTGCACCACGCATCTTCGTGCGTAAATGGCCTCGTAGTTCAACGGATAGAACAAAAGTTTCCTAAACTTTAGATATGGGTTCGATTCCCGTCGGGGCTACTTTCTTTGCTCCACTTGGTATCGCTAAGCTACCAAGTGGAGCTTTTTATTATGACCACTGCAAAGGTACCATAATCTAAATGATTACTGACCACTCAGGGTTGCGATATATTCTGTAAGACTAACTAATTTGTCGAGACAATCAGTCAGAGGGAAGTTAGTCCAGGACAAGAAAAAGCTATCTCTAGGCACCCAAAAAAAGCCTCTATACTAGTAGGGCAAAAGTTGAGATGCAACTAAGCAATCGGTGAGTTGCAACTAAGCAATTGCCGAGATGCAACAAAGCAAACGCTTAGTTGCATCTCGGCAAACGCTTTTATATAACACTGAATTTCAATTAGTTATAAAACAGGCCTCTTTAACCCTATTTTAGCCTATTTTTCCACCTTATTTTCGCAGTTAGAAACCCTAAAACGGGAGTGTACCTTGGGTGGTTAAAAAGGATTCGATACTGGATAATCCTCGAAAAGAAGGTTCATCCGACATTTCGTGTGATACGGCAGT
>NZ_KV820649.1:0-268 GCF_001815465.1 Porphyromonas sp. HMSC077F02
AAAAAAGCTGGCACCAAACGGTAGATCGCTTGCACGCACAGGATCTGAAGAAATATACAATACAGCTCCTTTGCGACCTGTTTGGTGTAAGTAAGCAAGCCTATTACAAGCGAAAAAAGTCAAAACTTCATGCCAATATGGCACTTGAAGAGATGGCTGTTGAGTACGTTCTTGAAACCCGAGAGAAAGCCCCTGGCATGGGCGGTAAGAAGCTGTGGCATATGTATAAGCGAGAGTTTAAGGAGGGGACTCCACTAGGGAGAGACCG
>NZ_KV820650.1:0-413 GCF_001815465.1 Porphyromonas sp. HMSC077F02
GCATCGCCTAGCATCATGGTCACCTTCTCCTTATTTTCGTAGAGTGGGTTAGGGACGTTGGCATAACCTGGTTTGAGGTCATAGTTGCAGATGATGATCTTCTTTGCTTGGTCCACATTGAGTACAGGCATACCATAGATAGGTGTGCCCTCTGCCTCACGAGCCGCCGGATTGATCACGTCATTAGCTCCTACCACTACTACGAGGTCGGTGTTGCTAAAGTCATCATTGATCTGCTCCATCTCAAAGAGCTCCTCATAGTCTACATCTGCCTCTGCAAGTAGCACATTCATGTGGCCTGGCATACGACCGGCTACAGGGTGTATTGCATAGCGTACCTTAGCACCATTCTCCTCAAAGGCTTGTCCAAGTTGTTTAACTTGATGCTGAGCTTGAGCCAATGCCATACCGTA
>NZ_KV820651.1:0-16155 GCF_001815465.1 Porphyromonas sp. HMSC077F02
CAGAGAGAGACACTTTAGGAATTTTTTCCTAGAGGGTCTCTCTTTTTTTTGTACTGGTTACTGCACTTGCATCTCCACCGTCGCTTCTGGTATCCTTTAACTCGGACAAGTCGGACAAGTCGGACAGATCGGACGGGTCGGACAGATCGGACGGGTCGGACAGGTCGGGCAGGTTATGCAACTGCTGACGAATGCTATGAAGTGCACCTAAGTATTAAGTTAGCTTTATCTAGGGCTCTCTAGGGAGCAAGGTAGGTGGGACTCTTTGGTATCTTTGTGCTTGTTGATTGCATATTTATTGCGTTTGTGGAGGTGACTTGTGCATTCCATTTTTAGTTTCTTCCTTGGGGTTGTGAGAACTATCCTTTCGGCTTCATCGTCATTTTTTGTCATTTCCAAAATACTATTTATTTCATATCTATAGTCAATTGTGATTGTGTTTCAGTTCGCATTCATTTATTTTTGCTATAGGTATGTTGTTTTTATATTCTTATATATTGGAATTATTTGTAGTATTATGGATTTCATGGTCATTCTTTCTGATAGCTAGATGTTATTTGGTATCTTTGCCTATAATTTACCATAATAGTAGTAAGTAAGAGATGATTCAACTAAGTGATCTAGCGATACAATTTGGGGGGCGTACCCTTTTTCAAGATGTAAATATGCAGTTTTTGCCAGGCAATTGCTATGGCATTATTGGCGCTAATGGAGCGGGAAAGTCTACGCTTCTTCGTATTATCAGTGGGGAGTTGGACCCTACTAAAGGGATGGTGTCGATGGCTCCTGGTGAGCGTCTTTCAGTATTAAGTCAGGATCACTTTGCTTTTGACCACCTTTCGGTGATGGATACGGTGCTCACGGGGCACACAGTACTTTGGGATATTATGCAGGAGAAGGATGCTCTCTATGCAAAGCCCGACTTTAGTGATGAGGATGGTATCCGTGCGGCGGAGCTGGAGGAGAAGTTTGCTGAGATGGAGGGGTGGAATGCCGAGAGTGATGCGGCACAGCTGCTCTCGGGCCTGGGCATAAAGGAGGCTTTTCACTATCAGATGATGGGTGACCTGAGCAATAAACAGAAGGTGCGGGTGCTATTGGCAAGAGCACTCTTCGGTAAGCCTGATAACCTGCTATTGGACGAGCCTACCAACGACTTGGACCTGGATACGGTGCAGTGGCTAGAGAACTATCTGGCAGATTTTGAGAATACGGTACTGGTAGTAAGCCACGACCGTCACTTCCTCGACTCTGTATGTACACACACGGTGGATATCGACTACGGCAAGGTGCAGCAGTTTAGTGGTAACTATAGCTTCTGGTACCAGAGTAGTCAGCTTGCCCTTAGGCAGCAGCAACAGCAGAATAAGAAGGCGGAGGAGAAGAAGAAGGAGTTGGAGGAGTTTATCCGTCGATTTAGTGCCAATGTGGCGAAGAGTAAGCAGACTACTAGCCGCAAGAAGATGCTGGAGAAGCTCAATGTGGAGGAGATTAAGCCCTCTACTCGTCGTTACCCAGGTATCATCTTCACCCCTGAGCGTGAGGTGGGTAATAAGATATTGGAAGTAAAAGGCCTAACAGCTTATGCTGGTGGCGATGGTGAGGAGACCCTATTATTTAAGAATATCAACTTCAATATTGAGAAGGGGGATAAGGTGGTATTCCTCTCGCACGACCCTAGAGCGATGACTGCTTTCTTCCAAATCATCAATGGTGAGGAGAAGCCAGCCGAGGGTACATTTGAGTGGGGGCAAACGGTAACGACTGCTTACTTGCCTTTGGATAATAGTGCCTACTTCAATACGGATTACGACCTGATTGAGTGGATTTCGCAGTTCGCTCAGGATACCAATGAGGTCTTTCTAAAGGGGTACCTCGGGCGAATGCTCTTCAATGGAGATGAGCTGAAGAAGAAGGCGAGTGTGCTATCAGGAGGAGAGAAGATGCGTGTGATGATCGCTCGAATGATGCTACAAGATGCCAATGTGCTGATCCTCGATACGCCTACTAACCACTTGGACCTTGAGAGTATCCAGTCTTTTAACAATACGCTGATCAACTATCCTAGCATCGTGCTATTCAGTAGTCACGACCACGAGTTTATCAATACAGTGGCTAATCGTGTGATTGAGTTAGGTCCTAATGGTATCATTGATAAGATGATGAGCTATGACGACTATATCACTGACCCGATAGTCGCAGAACAAAAGAAGAAAATATACGGCGAGTAGCTGAAGAATGAAGTCTAGTAGTTATGTATAAAGTAGGGATTGTAGGGAGTGAAGGTTATGCGGTAGGGGAGCTATATAACCTATTGGTACACCACCCAGATGTACACCTAGAGATGATCTATGCTCCCCAACGTGCGGGAATGAGTGTGGCCGAGCTATTCAATGACCTCAACTCTATGCGTACACTCAATTTTACTGATGAGCTACAGTTGGAGGGACTGGATGTGCTTTTCTTGTGCCTACAATCTGCAGCGAGTACTCGAGAGTTTTTGCAACGCTTTGAGATGCCTGAAGGGATGAAAGTGATTGACTTTTCCCAAGAGTATCGCCATACCGACCCCGAGGAGACGGGCTTTGTATATGGGCTGCCAGAGGCCAATCGTAGAGCACTTACCAAAGCTACCAAGGCTTCAGTGCCTGGGGCGTTTGCATCGGCTATTCAGACGCCTCTGATCCCGCTAGCTAAGCACTTGCTACTCAATAGTGATATCCACGTTACTTCTGTGGCTGGAAAAACGGAAGCACTCGCTCGTCCACGTGTAATCTCTGGCATCACTTATGATATGCTCTTTGATAACTTCCACGTACTACAACCATTAGAGCATCGGCATATTGGCGAGATTGAGCGGACGCTACGTAATATCCAAAATAGCTTCGATTCGGAGATTGTTTTCATCCCTATGCGGGGAGACTTTAATAGGGGAATCTATACGACACTCTACCTTGACTGTCCTCTTGATATTGATAGTGTGCGAGCAATCTACGAGGAATATTTTGATGATCACTCCTTTGTGCATATCGTAGATTCTTACCCCGATGTGCGTGATACGGTCAATACCAATGAGATGCATATCCATCTCTCAAAGCACGGCGATCGGCTCCTGATCGTTAGTACTATGGACAACCTGATGAAGGGAGCTGCTGGCACGGCAATTCACATTATGAATCTGATGCTGGGACTGGTGGAGAGTACAGGTCTTAATATCAAGCCTTTAATATTCTAGTGAGTTATGGAGAAGAGTTTTAATCATAAGCAAAAGGCCACTCTGATAGGGGTCACTACTTTGGCGACTATATTAATGTTTTACTTTGGGTTTAACTTTCTCAAAGGCATCAATATATTCGAACAAAATAATACCTATTATGCCACTTTCTCTAATCTCCAAGGCGTAGACCGCTCTACTTCGGTCTACCTCAATGGGTATAGAGTGGGTAATGTGCGGAGTATCAAGTTCGATTATAAGCACTTTAATGGCAATGTAGTGCAGCTCTCACTAAATTCAGAACTGCAAATCCCTCTCAATACGGTGGCTGTTATCCGTGATAACCCATTGGCAGGTGGCTCTATTCATCTGATGACACCAGAGGAGACAACAGGTTATGTAGCCCATGGCGATACGTTAGTGGGTCAGTCGACGGTCGACTTCATGTCAAAGATATCGGATGAGTTATTGCCCAACCTTAATGCTGCCATTCTATCTATTGACAGCCTAAGTGGTAGTGTAAATGGGTTAATTAATAGTACGGAGGTTCAGGAGATTATGTCTCAACTCAATGCCTCTACCAAGGCGATTAGCTCAACTACTCGTCGGTTGGATGGTTTGATGTCGGGGACGGTGCCCAAGATACTTGATAGTGTAGAGGCATCGGCAGGCTCGGTGCGAAGTGTCACTGGTAAAATAGAGGAGGCCCATATTGAGCAAACCCTTGCTGACTTCTCTCGCGTGGTATCGGAGTTGAAAGCCGTCTCCGTGCAGCTTAATAGTAAAGAAGGCAGCCTCGGACTGCTCCTCAATGATCAGCAACTGTACCAGAAGCTTGATTCCGCAGTATTGTCGGCCGATAGCTTGCTCCAAGATATTAAGGCCAATCCAAAGCGGTACGTCCGCTTCTCCCTGTTTTAATATAGAGCTTTACACATAAAATATAAATAGAGCCGATGGGTCATACAACCCATCGGCTCTATTTGTATATAGTGGTTGCGAGATTAGAACTTGTCGATGGCTTCTAGCCACATCTCTGCCGACGCATCACTAGGCATACGCCACGTGCCACGAGGAGAGAGGGATACTACACCCACCTTTGGTCCATCTGGCAGGAAGTTGCGCTTGTACTGCTGTGCGAAGAAGCGACGAGCAAAGATCTTCATCCACTCTTTGAGCTGCTCTTTGGTATAGATACCATCGAAGGCCTTACGTGCAAGATAGAATATCTTGTTGGGGGAGTAGGCATTCTGAAGCATATGGTAGATAAAGAAGTCGTGCACCTCATAAGGCCCGATGATGCTTTCCGTCTGCTGCTTCAATGCTCCCTTTGTGAGCTCTGGACTTACTGGGGTGTCCACGATATCTCTCAGCAATTGAGCTAGTTCTTCACTATCAAAGAGCTTGGTATCGGCAAAGTGCTGTACCATCATCCTTACCCCTGTTTTAGGAATCGAGCCGTTGATGCTGTACATACTTGCGTGATCCGCATTGAATGTACACCAGCCGAGTGCCAATTCACTGAGGTCGCCAGTACCGAGTACAAAAGCCCCCTCCATATTGGCAATATCCATCAGTACCTGAGTCCGCTCCCGTGCTTGTGCATTTTCGTAGGTGGTATCCTCTGTAGTGGCGTCGTGCCCGATATTCTTGAGGTGTGCGACAGATGCCTCGCTAATAGAGACTTCCTTCGAGGCAACACCAAGAAGAGAGACCAGTTTTTTAGAGTTTTGATAGGTGCGGTCACTGGTGCCAAGGCCTGGCATCAGTACCCCGATCACATCCTTGCGATCACGCCCCAGCATATCCATTGTACGCACAGCTACGATAAGGGCGAGTGTGCTATCCAAGCCACCACTTACACCAATTACCACCTTTGATCCCTTCAGGTAATTGAGTCGTTGTGCGAGTGCTACCATCTGGATCTGGCACATCTCATCACAGCGTTCAGTAAGGTTGGTCGTAGAAGGCATAAAAGGATTCCTCTCCACCGGACGAGTCATCTCAAAGCTCTTATCCGCCTCCTTGAGTTGGAATGGTACCACACTTAGCTTATCCCCACCAGCATAGACTGAGGCAGCTGTACGGAAAGAGCTATTGATAAGGCGCTCTGTGCGGATACGCTCTACATCGATATCGCTTACAAGCAACTTTTCTGCTAGCTCGAAGCGCTCCATCTCTGCCACAATCTCTCCATTCTCAGCGATAAAGGCCTTACCGCTATAGACAAGGTCTGTAGAGCTTTCGCCAAAACCGCATGAGCAGTAAACGTAGCCAGTGATTGCCTGACTAGAGAGAGAAGAGACAAGCGACTTGAGGTATTTATTCTTCCCCGCATTCTCGTTGCTCGCCGAGAGGTTGAAGATGAGGTGTGCCCCATTGAGTGCCAAGCGAGTGCCTGGTGTCACGGGCGTCCACATATCCTCGCAAATCTCAATGCCAACCCCTACATCGCCACACTTAAAGATAATGTCGTGCCCAATCGGTACCTCGTGAGTCCCGATAGTCACAGTGGAGTAGGAGAGCTCTAGCGAGCTATCAAACCACCGCTTCTCCTGAAACTCCCGATAGTTGGGCAGATAGGTTTTGGGTATAGCTCCCAATATCTTCCCCTCTTGGATTGCTACTGCGGCATTGTATAGCTTCTCCTCCGCCCTTAGTGGCATGCCCACGATGATGAGCATCTTAAGGTCCTTGGTGCGTTCCGCCAATTGGCAGATGGCCTTCTCAGCCTGTTCGAGCAAGAAGGGTTGTAAAAATAGGTCTCCACAGGTGTATCCTGTGATAGAGAGTTCAGGGAAAGTGAGCATCTCTACATTTTGTTCCTCTGCACGGCGAATCATCGCCTCGTGACGCTCTACATTGTAGAAGCAGTCTGCTACTTTGACGAATGGCACTGCTGCGGCCACTTTTACGTATCCGTACCTCATATATTTAGTATTAGTTTGTAAATTCTTTGCATAAAATCTGTTGAACACACTTCATTAGTGGCAGGGGGTGATGGGGCGTGGCGTGTAAAAGTATGCACGACCCCACGTGGGTCATCATCTCTAGGTCGTTATAGCCATCAGCCACTACTAGGATATTCTCTGGCAGAATTTGATGTTCCTCTGCCAATTGCCTCAGCACCTCCCACTTGGCCTCGGGCGAGAGTACTGGGCCACTGATGCGACCGGTGACTTGCCCATTATCCAATTCCCATCTAGTGGCAAAGCAGTGCTCAATACCCGTTATCCTTGCAATGTAGTTGGCATATTCACTCCACGCACCAGAAATGATTGCGGTCTTGATTCCTTGATTTTTCAATGAGGCAATCAACTCTTTTGCTCCTTCAGCCAGAGGAAGTGACTGATAGATATTCTCCAAACGCTTCACAGTCGTTCCTTGTAAAAGGGCCACCCTTTTCTCGTAATTGTGGCTCCAGTCTTTAGCCCCATTAAGGGCCTCCTCAGTGAGCCGTCTCAGCTCCTTTCCTACCTCTGGCGTTACCCCTTGCGTGGCAATAGTGTGTATAAATTCGCTGGCTACTAGCGTGCCATCAAGGTCAAATGCCACCAGCTTAGGTTGGGAAAATGAAGGGTTAATGTATTGGATCAGCACCTCTTCCCTGCGTACACGGTCAATAAGTTCCTTGAGCAGCTGCTTACGGCTTATTGGGTCGTGTACATTTTTTATCTCCTGATACCTTTCGTCGTCTAGAGAGATGATTCGGACTAAAGGGTTGGTGCTAATAGGTCTCATCGTACAGTGATATGAAAGCAGGCTTGTTGACGCTCATGCTTGATGTAGCAACGCTCTTGATTGTGATACCTCTTGAGTACCATGGCGAGAAGGTGCTTAAGCTCTTCCTCCGATAGGTCACGTGGGTCATTAGGGTCTACTTTGTCAAACCTTTTCCACGATATATCTACCGTAGTTCCATACCTATGGGTGCTATTTTCGGAAGCATTGCCATTACCTCTTCGTAGCTTTCGCACATCTTCCTCCGTGCGTGTAACACTCGTGATCACTGGGCGATAGAGTGGAAGTTGGTCCTCCGAAAGCACTCCTACAAAGCTCGACCCAATCTCCTCGAGGAGCTGTGCCATTTCAGGAATCACATAGGGAACGGAGTGTGTCAGCTCCATTATTTTGTAATGATCATTGCTCTGTAGCTCCACCAACCCCTTCTTATGCTCTAGCTCTTTGCGAGTTTGGGCTGGGGTAATCCCTTTTTTCTTGGCTGCTTTGAGCTGTATATCATTGAGGTCATTGAAGTCTCTATTGTAGCTCCCCCTAAAGCGATAGGCCACCCTTCCTTCCATCACCTCCATAGGGTAGGGATCGGCCGGCTCTGGACGTTCCCAGGTCCATGCCATCAATATCCCAGTGATGACCACTAATGGGACAATATATCTATAAAGGTAGGGACGCCAATTAATTGGTCGCTTAGTCTCTTCCATTTTAAGCTAATAGTACTATAAGTATATCTCTACGCAAATCTACTAAACATTAATGAGATAATCACTCCCTTTCAGTTTAGGAGTAAGGGCTAGGCATTAGAGATGCCAATTTTGTAGTTCCCCCCCCCCATTTATCAGGGCTTGCCAAGACAGACACCGTTTTGTCGCCACGATGCACTCACCTTAAAGAATATCAATCTACGAAATAAGGTCCCGGAGATTTCCTTCACAACCGGTTGAAATTCAATGCTATATAAAAGTACTTTCCGAGATACAACTCGGCAAATGCTTAGTTGCATCTCGCTGATCGCTTAGTTGCATCTCAACTTTCGCCCTGCTAGTATAGAGTTTTATGGTGGGAATAGAGGTGATTTAATCCTAGATAAGGTGCTCCGAACCTCCCCTCTCGCAAGTGTTCGTGGTGAGATGGAAAATTAATCCAATTTTAACGAGATGGTTTCGTGGTGACAGTCTGCTTTGTACTGTAGTCTTTAGCTAAGCTCGTTGCTGTCAAAAACCGCATGCTGTCGTGACGAAATAGTCAATTGTCAGGACTAAGTGTCAAATATCTATCTTGGCAAACGCTTTGCACTTACTTAAGTAGCTAGGGCAGGTGGCTCTAGGAAGTGTTTGATAATAAGCATACTAAACTTAAAGGAAGGAAATAGATATGGGACGTACAATTTTTGACTTGATGGATGAGATATTTGCCAATGATATGGTGAGACCTGCTGTGGCAAGTAATAGGCGGAGCACCACTCCTATGTGCAATGTGATGGAGAGCGACAAGGAGTATACCATACAGATAGCAGCTCCTGGACTGACTAAGGAGGATGTGCAGGTAAAGCTTGATGAAGATGAGGCGCTGGTGATTTCGATGCAAAAGAAGGAGGAGCAGAAGGAGGTGAACTCTGCTGAGGCTCCAGAGAGTGAGCATAAGGAGGTTTCAAGGGCTGAGGAAAGCCCCGTGAGATACTTGCGTAGGGAGTTTATGCATCAGAGCTTTGTACAAAGGCTATTGCTTCCCGAGGATGTTGATAAGGAGGGCATCTCGGCCAAGATGGAAAATGGAATGCTAGAAGTGGTGATTCCAAAACTCAAGGAAGAGGAGAAGACTCCTATTGAGCGTGTGATTAACATTGGCTGATAGATGATGTAGAGTAGAATTAGCTGTTGAATAGTTTGTTTGTGAAGTGGCGGTCGTTGGACTTAGAAGGTTCCGACGACCGCTTTTTCTGTGCTTTGATGTATCTTGCACTGAAGAGACTGTTGCACGAAGGCGATCTGCTGCGTTGCTTTCGGAATTCGGCCTAGGTCACGTACGCAAGTACGCTCCCTTCGGCCTCATCCTTAGCACCTTGCATCTCATCCTTCGTGCAAAGTCTCAAATAAATTTGGTAATTGATGCAGTATTTTTATGACCCCCTTGTTTTCACTATAGAGAGACCAAGATAGAATGTATGGATCCAGTAAATAGCGAACAAATAATAGCCTCACTACTCGGTAGTGACCCAGAGAAGGCATTTCAGCAGATCTACGAGCTTTATGCACGTAGGCTTTTGGGCGTTGCCTTTCGGTATGTGGGGGATAGAGAGGTGGCTAAGGATCTATTTCAAGAGGCTATCTGCAAGGCCTATAAGGCTAGGAATACCTTTAAGTATCAAAGGGAAGGATCGCTAATAGCGTGGCTGAAGCGTATTATGATTAATGAATGCATCAATCACCTCAAAAGCTTCCATGTACGCATGGTGGATAGATATGACGAGGAGCAGCAGAGAGCCGAGGAGGTGCCTCAAGATGAAGAGGTGGGGTGGCTAGCCCAGCTAGATAATGACCTCTTGATGGAGATGATCGCGGGGTTGCCTGATGGCTACCGAGTGGTGCTTAATATGTATGTGATAGAGGGGTTTAGTCATAAAGAGATAGCAGCACGATTAGGGATTAAGGAGCGAAGCTCATCATCTCAGTATCATCGTGCTAAGTTGGAACTTAAAAGGAGGATTGAGCAATGGATCAAAGAGCAAGAATAGAACCAAAAGATCAGTGGGAAAAGAAGCTGCGTGAGAAGTTGATGGATTATCAAGCTCCTATCGACCAATTACCCCCATTGCAGCTACCAGTAGAGCGACAACGGAGACCTCTCCTTTGGCTGGTATGGGGCGGTGCAGCATCAGCTGCGGCGGTCATTCTCTTACTGCTACTGCTACACCAGGATAATGAACCTATTGATCAGTTGGTACAGTGTACAGATGGCGAGATCGCTAAGATTGTAGAGCCTATCAAACCTATTGACCACGAGGAGGGTATTACTCAAGTAGATCAGCTTGTGGCTTACCATAGGGCGGAAAAGGTTGAGCCCACCCACGAGATAATGAGTCAAGAGAGTATAATCGAAGAGGTGACTTCTGACCTGCCTGAGAAGGAGGTTCACGAGGAGCCTGTGGTGGCGGAGAAAGAGGTGAATAGTGAGCAGCAATCACCTTTGGAAGAACTGAGACCTTATGAAAAGTCGATAACTGTAGCACCTAAGGAGCAGCGACCCATCAGGCTATCTGTGAATCTAAGTGGAGCCTCCACCAGTAGCGGTGGAGTGGGGGATAATGCTACTCGGTACAGCTTAGTGAGTGTCACAGACAGTCGCTATTTTGAGCCCATCAAAGAGCAATTCTTTACTAAAGAACTGGCCCCAATAGAGTTGGCGGTGACGGCCATCCTTCCTCTCTCAAAAAGGTGGAGCCTAGAGAGTGGTGTGCAGTATGCTTATAGGCACCTCAATGTGACCTCCAACTTAGGTTCTGAATTTATTGCAAAGGTTCATGCAGTAGGTGTCCCTCTGAATCTGCAATATTATTTTGCTGATCTAGGTCGATGGAAGTGCTACGGAAGTGCTGGAGCCAGTGGTATGTTCCCAGTCTCGGTAGCATACAAAGGCGACGGAATTAAGAAGCTCAAGCAGAGTTTTTATCTCGATACCCACCTCTCAGTAGGAGCGGAGTACAGCATCACCAATTCGATGTCCCTTTATGGTGCGATAGGCGGTGGATATGATGTGATACCTTTGGATAAAGAGTTTTTTAGCTCTGCCAACTCGCGGTGGCACCTCAAGATGAGTGCTGGACTTCGGTTTGAAATAAAGTAATATACAATTTGGTGTAATCATTTAAATAGTCATTTAATCATGAACAAAAAGAGATTTTATCTTATCGGTGCAGTCCTGCTATTGGGCTTAGGACTGACTAGTTGCTTGAAACCTTCCGACACCCCAGAGCTACACTTCACACGTGAAAACCTAGGGTCGGCCAAGGTCAATGGCAAGGAGTTTGAGCATACGGTCTATCTTGCCAACCTTCCTTATCGCCAGAATAACCCTTACTTCTATTACAGTGAGAAGCATAAGGTGGGGTACTTCCCAATTTACCTCTCACCGAAGGGTGGTGATGTCCGGACACCTACTCAGTATGGCGTTATCCTATATCTCGACCTTAGTAAGGGAGTACCTGAGCTGAATAAGCCTTATGAGTTTAAGCCAACTAGTTTGGTGAATTCATTATCGCCCAATCAGGAGCTGTTTTCGCTCTTTATTAAGGAGCGAGCTAAGCTACTGCCAGAAGGAGCTCAGGGTATAGCTGTGGTGTATCGTAGAGGAATCATCGAAAGGAGTACTGCCGAAGGTAGTATCACCTTTACCAGCTTTGATACAAAGAAGGGTACTTGTACTGCTACCTATCAGCTCAAAACCACTGCACAGGATAAGAGTGGGGAGCTCAGCTTCACTCATGGTATGATCAATACAAAGATTTATACTGATAGAAAAGTAGAACCAAAGAAGTAACCTCCTCTTGCAGGAGCTAGTATAATCTCAAGTGTATTCATTTTGTGGGTAGCTCGTCTGTTGCTTAGGCAATAGGCGAGCTTTTTCATGCTTCTATCCCCCTTCTAGAAATACCACACTAATTGGTGCTCATCAAAATAGGGATGCATATACATTGGTGTCTACTATTTCAGGAGAGGACAGTCGTTCGGTGCTTGGCGATGTCTGCTTAATATCCGTGGTATATTCCGCTTGCTGTGCCATTGAAGTATTGCGAATCGGGAAGTTTATGGAAGAAAATATTGAATTCCTTGCTTTTTCGGTTTATTTTATGTTACTTTGTAATTGAAAAATTAGGGATAATAATACCCATTTGCTCTTGGGAGTGTTATTGCTATCCTTGAGCGTCAACCCAAATGGCGTAAACCCTAGTAGTTATAATATTGGTAGACGACTAAAAGCCTACAAAATGCACATCGTTCGATGATTATGAAAGAAAAGAGAGAGAAGCTATTTAGCGAATTTCCTCCAGTCTCAAATGAAGAGTGGATGGAGGTGGTCACTAGAGACCTTAAGGGAGCTCCCTTCGAGAAGAAGCTAGTTTGGCGTACGAAGGAGGGCTTTAACGTTCAGCCATTTTATAGGGCTGAGGATATTGAGCATCTTCCTACCAAGGATGTATTGCCTGGTCAGTTCCCTTATGTAAGGGGTACTAAGGCCGATAATAATTGGCTCGTAAGGCAGGATATCGCTGTACAAGGAGATATCAAGCAGCTGAATACCAATATCAAGTGTGTGATGGAGCGTGGTGCGAATAGTCTTGGCCTCCACTTTGTTGATGAGTGTGTCAATGCATCTACTATCCAAGAGATGCTTGCGGGGATCGACCTTGATAAGCTGGAGATTAACCTCTATGCTCGTCGTGACCTGACTGTGCAACTTATTGAAGCAACAAAGGAGGCACTTAAGGCTCTTGGGGCAGATCTTGGTAAGGTAAGAGGTTCATTTGGCTTCAATCCATTTAGGCATACTTTGGGTGCTGGTGTACGTTGGTCGGAGTGGGTAGAGACATCTGTGGAGGTTCTGAAGGCAGCAGAGCCATTGACACAGTTTACATGTCTTTCTTTCCAGAGTGTCGACCTCGTGAATGCTGGGGCCTATATTTACCAAGAGATTGGCTATGCTTTAGCAGCTGGTGCAGATATGCTCGCTAAGGTGAGTGAAAAGAGTGGTAAGAGCATTAGCGAAGTAGCTGAGCGTATCCGCTTTGAGATGGGTATTGGCTCTAACTACTTTATGGAGATAGCTAAGTTTAGAGCTATTCGTTGGCTCTGGGCTTTGATTGTTCGTAGTAATGACGAAAAGGCTTCAGATAGAGCGACTAAGGCGGTGGTTCATGCTGAGACCAGTAGGTGGAATAAGACGATTTACGATGCTTACGTTAACCTCCTTCGTTCAATGACTGAGACGATGAGTGCCACCATTGCAGGTGTTCACTCTGTAACGGTAAATCCTTTTGATAAGCACTACAATCCTAAGGGTAGTGACTTCTCACGTCGTATTGCTCGTAACCAGCAATTGCTGCTTAAGGAGGAGAGCCACTTTGATAAGGTGGTAGACCCTGCTGGTGGTTCCTATTATATTGAGCATCTCACCCAAGCTATTGCCGAGCAAGGTTGGAAGCTATTCTTGGAGGTTGAGGAGCAAGGTGGTTTTGCTAAGCTTGCCAATGAGGGAAAGGTGCAAGAGGCGGTGAATGCTTCTAACGAGGCACGCCACAAGGCTGTGGCAACTCGTAGAGAGAACCTCTTGGGTACCAATATATTCCCTAACTTTACCGAGACTGCTACCGAGGAGACAAGAGCTATTGACAATAGCAAGGTAGAGGGTAAAGAGATTACAGCCCTTGATAAGCGCCGCGGTGCTTCCGACTTTGAGGAGCTAAGACTTGCTACCGAAGCAAGTGGCAAGACTCCAAAGGTATTTATGCTTACCATCGGTAATCTAGCAATGAGGTTGGCTCGCTCTCAATTTAGCTCCAACTTCTTTGGCGTAGCCGGGTACAAGCTGATCGACAATCTAGGGTTCGAGACAGTACAAGAGGGTGTGGATGCAGCTCGTAAGGCAGGGGCTGACATCGTGGTACTCTGCTCAAGTGATGATGAGTATGCTGAGTATGGACCTCAAGCTCTTGAGGCTTTGAAGGGCGAGATGCCTCTAGTGATTGCTGGAGCTCCTGCCTGCATGGAGGAGCTTCAGGCAAAGGGTATTGAGCATTTTGTACACGTCAAGGCCAATGTGCTGGAGACGATGCAGAAGTTCAACGAACTGATGGGCATCAAACCAAGAAGTAGCAAGTAAGAGGAAAGGGAAATAAAAGATATGAAACCAAATTATAAAGATATAGATATCCTCAAAGGAGGATGGTCACAGCCCAGTGTCGCAGAGTTTAATAAAGCCAATCATATTGATTACGACTGGACTACTCCTGAGCTGATCAATGTAAAGGGAGCCTATACAAAGGAAGACTTGGAAGGGATGGAGCACCTGCACTATGCTGCTGGTGTAGTACCTAATCTTCGTGGCCCTTATAGCACGATGTACGCGATGCGTCCTTGGACAATTCGTCAGTATGCGGGATTCTCTACTGCTGAGGAGTCTAATGCATTTTATCGTCGTAACCTTGCATCTGGTCAGAAGGGCCTTTCTGTAGCCTTTGACCTCCCAACTCACCGTGGCTATAATGCCGATAACGAGCGTGTTGAGGGTGATGTGGGTAAGGCTGGAGTTTCTATTTGCTCTATTGAGGATATGAAGGTGCTTTTCGATGGTATTCCATTGAATAAGATGTCGGTATCTATGACGATGAATGGAGCCGTGCTTCCTATCCTAGCTTTTTATATCGTTGCAGGTCTAGAGCAGGGCGCTAAGCAGGAGGAGATGGCTGGTACTATTCAGAATGATATCCTTAAGGAGTTCATGGTGCGTAATACCTACATCTATCCACCAGAGTTTAGTATGCGTATCATTGCCGATATCTTCGAGTACACCTCTCAGAATATGCCTAAGTTCAACTCTATCTCTATCTCTGGTTACCACATGCAGGAGGCCGGTGCAACAGCAGATATCGAGATGGCATATACTCTAGCCGATGGACTTGAGTATGTGAGAGCTGGTATCAAGGCGGGTATGGACATTGATAAGTTTGCTCCACGTCTGTCATTCTTCTGGGCGATTGGTATGAATCACTTTATGGAGATTGCCAAGATGAGGGCGGCTCGTATGCTTTGGGCTAAAATCACCAAGAGCCTTGGAGCAAAGAATCCTAAGTCTATGGCTCTTCGTACTCACTGCCAGACCTCTGGTTGGAGCTTGACAGAGCAAGACCCATTCAACAACGTTGGTCGTACTTGTATTGAGGCGATGGGTGCTGCACTCGGACATACTCAGTCACTACATACCAACGCTCTTGACGAGGCAATTGCACTTCCAACCGATTTCTCAGCTCGTATCGCACGTAATACTCAGATCTATATCCAAAATGAGACTGAGGTATGTCGTGAGGTAGACCCATGGGCAGGCTCATACTATGTGGAGAGTCTTACCGATGAGTTGGTACACAAGGCTTGGGAGCATATCCAGGAGATTGAGAGCTTGGGTGGTATGGCTAAGGCTATTGAGAGTGGTTTGCCAAAGATGCGTATTGAGGAGGCCGCTGCTCGTACTCAGGCACGTATTGACTCTCGCAATCAGGTGATTATCGGTGTGAATAAGTATCGCCTTGAGAAGGAAGATCCTATCGATATCCTCGAGGTGGATAATACCGCCGTTCGTACACAGCAGGTAGAGCGTCTGCAGGAGCTTCGTGGTGAGCGCGACGAAGAGGCTGTGAAGAAGGCACTAGCCGATATCACAGAGGCGGTTCGTACTAAGACTGGTAACCTACTTGAACTAGCTGTGAAAGCGGCTCAGGCAAGGGCTTCACTAGGAGAGATTTCCGACGCTTGCGAGGAGGTCGTAGGGCGTTATAAAGCAATTATTCGTACTATTTCAGGCGTGTACTCATCAGAAACAAATAATGATCCAGACTTCCAGGAGGCAACTCGCCTTGTGGAGCAGTTTGCAAAGAAAGAAGGACGTCAGCCACGTATTATGATTGCCAAGATGGGCCAGGATGGTCACGACCGTGGTGCTAAGGTGGTGGCTACCGGATATGCCGATGTGGGCTTCGACGTAGATATGGGCCCTCTATTCCAGACCCCAGCAGAGTCTGCAAGGCAGGCTGTGGAGAACGACGTCAATATCCTAGGTGTCTCTTCACTTGCAGCTGGTCACAAGACACTTGTACCACAAGTGATCGAGGAGCTCAAGAAGCTAGGCCGTGAGGATATCATCGTCATCGCTGGTGGTGTGATTCCAGCACAGGATTACGACTTCCTCTACAAGGCTGGTGTGGCAGCTATCTTCGGGCCAGGTACTTCTGTGTCCAAGGCAGCTATTGAATTGATGAAGATACTCCTAGCTGAGTAACTTCCTCCACACATACAAATTGAAAAGGGTTCCGATTGGATAATCGGAACCCTTTTATTACGCCCAATCTCCACCACATCACATCCCAAGGATTACGCATTAGAAGCGCCTAGCCGTAGGACACTCATAGGTGTGTCTATAGGGGAGGACCCCGGCTG
>NZ_KV820651.1:16255-16784 GCF_001815465.1 Porphyromonas sp. HMSC077F02
GGTCCGTGTTAAATAGGCACAGGTCAAGGCACGCCCTCCCCCCCAAGTGCCGAAGACCTGTGTATAACGAAGTACAAAGGTAGTATCCCAAAAAGTGTGTAAGGCAGAATGCCTCTTTGAATTGCAAATATACTTTTTTTTCGCTTTGCTTCCCATAAACAACAAAGATAGACCAAGAAAGAATTAAGGCAAGGCTGTCGTAGCGTAGCGGAGACACCGCCTTGCCGTATTCTTTTTGGTTGATAGCTTTGTGTTGGGAAGTAAAGCGCATCTCGTTATCTTTCTGAATGTTATAGCTTCCTCAGTCCACCTATAAGATCGCCTATTCGCCTTCCTAAGTAGGAGGAATTAAGGGCGATGCTCCCTACTAGATGAAGTGCAGAATCAACACTTGGAAAGGCACATTTATAGGTCGCTCCCTTCTTTATTTGCCGATTAAAGCGCTCTATCCAGTTGGTACTATGAATATACCGCCTCACTACTACGTCATATTTCAGGTTCATCCGACATTTCGTGTGATACGGCAGTC
>NZ_KV820652.1:0-294 GCF_001815465.1 Porphyromonas sp. HMSC077F02
TTCAAAGAATTCGAACGCATTTTCCTAAATGTTCTTGAAGACAACGTGGATGTATTATTATTAAAAAAACATTATGGTGATCATTTTATAACAGCTCTTTATGACTTTTCATACTCTGATTACTATGTGTTTCCAGAGCAATTGGAGTCAGAAGAGGAGCTAGAAATATATCTACAAGAATTTGTAAAGTGCGTTCGATATCATGAGAATGTTATCTTCCCCTATTTGAGTGACATAACAAACATGGCGAAATATGTAGGAAGTGTACCTTTTGAAAGAAGCTTAGAAATTAAT
>NZ_KV820653.1:0-1573 GCF_001815465.1 Porphyromonas sp. HMSC077F02
CTGGGGGCTAGCTGAATGGCACCCTGTCGGGTGCGGATAGGTCACGTCGGCAAGATTGGTTCGACGTTGGCCTATTGGAGTAGGGACTCTCTTTGTGCTCCATTATTCCACGCCATTTCCTTTCCACCTCAAAATTATTAACTATCTTTGCCGAAAGAAAAATATCACACAAATTCACATAGTTTCAAGACACAAGATGAAGAACATTCTTATCATTGGATCTACAGGTCAGATCGGCACTGAGCTAGCCATGTACCTGAGAGGAATCTACAAGGAGGGGCAGGTAGTAGCAGGATACATCAAGGCTCAACCACCAAAGCAAGAACTCCTAGAGAGCGGCCCTTGCGAAGAGGTAGACATCACCAATGCACAGCAGATTGCCGACGTGGTGAAGAAGTACAATATTGATACCATCTACAATCTTGCTGCACTCCTATCGGCAGTAGCCGAAAACAAACCACAGCTGGCCTGGAAAATAGGACTGGGTGGATTATTCAACACCCTAGAGGTGGCACGCGAAATGAATTGTGCCGTCTTCACCCCTAGCTCTATCGGAGCTTTCGGTCCTGGTACTCCTAAAGATAAGACCCCTCAAGATACCGTACAGCGTCCAACCACTATGTATGGCGTCACCAAGGTATCAGGCGAATTGCTCGGCGATTACTACCACCGTCGTTTCGGAGTAGACACCCGCTCAGTACGCTTCCCTGGTCTTATCTCCAATGTAGCACTCCCAGGTGGAGGTACCACTGACTACGCAGTAGATATCTACTACAAGGCAGTGCAAGAGGGCAAGTTTGTCTGCCCAATCGCCGAAGGCACCTACATGGATATGATGTATATGCCCGATGCGCTACACGCCATGGTACAGCTAATGGAGGCCGATCCTACTAAGCTCATTCACCGCAACTCTTTCAACATCGCCAGCATGAGTTTCCAGCCAGGAGATATCTACGCCGCCATTAAGCGACAGATGCCTAGCTTCGAGATGGTCTACGACGTAGACCCACTCAGACAGGCAATTGCAGAGTCGTGGCCAAATTCACTCGACGACACTTGTGCTCGCGAAGAGTGGGGCTGGGCACCCAAGTACGACCTCGATAGCATGACAACCGATATGCTTCGCGTTCTCACCGAGCGTTACAAAAAGTAACTTTCCCCCACAACACCATACAAAGTTTCCTAGGCATCCTCCCCGATCCTAGGAGACTTTTTTATTGCATAAAAGTCCGATTAGCCACCTCAGTTAAGGAGAATGCAACACGAAGATCCACACCCTAGTTAAGAAAGCAAAAGTTGAGTTGCAACTAAGCATTTGACGAGATGCAACTAAGCATTTGCTTTGTTGCAACTAACCGATCGCTTAGTTGCAACTCGGCAAACGACAAAATACGGCACTGATTATCAGCGATTTACAAGAGGGCTCCCAACGGCTTATATTTCATCATAATTCAATGTGTAAAAATCCTCCTGCATCGTCATAAAACATTTGCAGGCAAATGTCTGAAAATGACACTTTGCAGAAGAACCTCTTAATTAGGCCTCATCCGATATTCTGCGTGATGGGGTGACT
>NZ_KV820654.1:0-13396 GCF_001815465.1 Porphyromonas sp. HMSC077F02
ATCCGTCTGACCTCCCACGAGGGGAGGTCATTCACGGTAAGCCCTTTCTAATGCGTAACCCCTGTCTCCATAACACCCTGTAGGAGGAGAGCAAAAACTGAGTTGCAACTAAGGAATCGGTTAGTTGCAACTAAGCAAATGGCGAGATGCAACAAAGCAAATGCTTAGTTGCATCTCGGCAAACGCTTATATATACCACTGAATTCCAGAAGGTTGCGAAGGGGGTCTTTTCAACCTTATTTTAATAAATTTTCACCTTGTTCTTGGTTTGAATTCTGTAATAATCCCTGTCAAAAATATATCCCCGCTGACCAGGAAGGGTCAGCGGGGATATTCTGTAATTGGGGAGCGGTTATTGGCAGGAGGCAGGTAGGCCTCTGTACCGCTTGTCTATGGTATTAATTAGTCGCTCACGCAGAGGGAGGTAGCTAATCTTCTCTAGCACGTCGCTCATAAAGGCGGCAGTGAGCATCAGCTTGGCTTCCATCAATGGGATTCCTCTCTGACGCATATAGAAGATCGCCTGCTCGTTGAGCTCACCTGTGGTCATACCGTGCGAACACTTCACGTCGTCGGCATAGATCTCTAGCTGTGGCTTGGAAAACATCTTTGCCTGCTCCGAAAGAAGGAGGTTGCGGTTATTTTGATACGCCTCGGTCTTCTGAGCATCGGGGGCAACGTAGATCCGACCGCAGAAAGAGCCAATAGAGGTATCATTCATGGTGTACTTAAAGAGTTGGTCGGAGTGGCAATTGGGACTGCTATGGCGTATAAAGCACCAGTTGTCTAGTCGCTTAGCATCGTCCAGCACGCCCAAACCATCGAGGTCGATAGAGGCTCGTTCGCCTACGAGGTCGCAAAAGAAGTTGTTGCGCGTAGCTCCGTTTTGCACCGTGACATTATCCACAATCACTGTACTATCCTCAGCTTGCTGGATATGGGTCTCCATAACACGCAGGCTGTGGGTACTACTCTCCTCGATATTGAAGTAGCTAAACTTGGCCCCTCGATCCACATAGATCTCAATGGCACCGATATAGCCAGTCGCCTCCTCGTGTTTTCCATGGTCGCAGAAATGCAGTGTAGCTTCGCTCTCCGCCTCGGCAATCACAAGGATACGAGGGAAGGTAAGCGTCTGCCCCTGGTCTTTAGAAGAAGAAGGATAATGAATAAGGTGCAGAGGGGAGGGCAAGTGTACTCCCTCTGGGATATAGTAGACAAATAGGTCCTCATTATAGAGGCTATTGAGCTGGGTGAGGCGTGCCTCTTTGGTAGAGGGCATTTGATTATAATATCGCTCCGCCACCTCAGGGTATTTGCTAGCAAACTCAGTGATTGAGCCAGCGAAGTAGCCCTGACCCTCTACCGAAGGTGCCACTTTGCCACCAATCAAATAGGCTTGTACCACATCGGGATAGGTAAGTCGGCAAGCATAGGCCTTTGCTTCGGCCTCGGTAAGGCGTGGGGCGGAAGAGAGTTGCCACTCCTTGGAAAGCCACTCATCAATCTTGAAATACTGGTAGTCCTCCTCACGGTAGATAGGTAGCCCTCGCTCCTGAAGGTACTCCCTAGCTGCTGCTCGATCACGCTCTAGGAGCGGGTGCGTGGGGGCAGGCTGGTACTGACTGAGGAAGTGCTGGGCGAGTGCCAGCTGTGCTTCCTTTCTCTTACTCTTTTTCATTCTGCCTCCTTCTCTTGCTCTTCTCTGATCCAGTCATAACCACGCTCCTCTAGCTCTAGGGCTAGCTCGGGACCACCTGTCTTCACGATACGGCCATCAAGCAGTACGTGTACGATATCGGGCTTGATAAAGTCGAGTAGCCTCTGGTAGTGAGTAATCACAATCGCCGCCGTCTCGGGTGAGCGAAGGGTATTGACCCCGTGTGCCACTATCTTCAGTGCATCGATATCTAGCCCTGAATCGGTCTCATCCAAGATAGAGAGAGTGGGCTGTAGCACAGCCATCTGGAATATCTCGTTACGCTTTTTCTCACCGCCCGAGAAGCCAACATTCACGGCACGCCCTGTGAGCTCGCTATTGAGCTCCACTAGCTTTTGCTTCTCCTTGATCAGTTTGAGGAATTCCGAGGCACTCATAGGGTGCTCCCCGCGTGCTACTCTCTTGGAATTCACTGCTGTGCGAAGGAAGTTAATCATACTGACCCCAGGGATCTCCACTGGGTATTGGAAACTCATAAAGATGCCCTCCTGTGCACGCTCCTCTGGCTCCATCTCAAGGAGGTTGTGGCCATTGTAGAGCACCGAACCACCAGTTACCTCATAGCGAGGGTGACCCGTGAGCACATTGGAGAGGGTACTCTTCCCTGCTCCATTAGGTCCCATTATAGCGTGTACTTCTCCAGCATTTACGGTGAGGTTGACCCCCTTCAAAATGGTCTTATCCTCAATCCTAGCATGTAGATCCTTTATCTGTAACATATATATCTCTTATTTTCTAGCAAACTAAATTATCCTCTTCACTTCACTTAACCCACCGAGCCCTCGAGGGAGATTGATAGGAGCTTTTGTGCCTCTACGGCAAACTCCATCGGCAGGTTATTCATCACCTCCTTGGCATATCCATTGATGATAAGCCCCACCGCCTCCTCGGTAGGGATGCCCCTTTGATTGCAATAAAAGAGCTGATCCTCTGAAATCTTGGAGGTAGTCGCCTCGTGCTCAATGATACTGGTAGGATTATGCACCTCGGCATATGGGAAGGTATGTGCCCCGCACTTATCCCCTATCAAAAGACTATCACACTGCGAGTGGTTACGAGCATTCTGTGCACCGCTACTCACCTTGACCAATCCTCGATAGCTATTCTCGCTTTTGCCTGCCGAGATACCCTTAGAGACAATACGGCTACGGGTATTCTTTCCGAGGTGTATCATCTTGGTGCCGGTATCAGCTTGCTGGAAGTTATTGGTCACCGCCACGGAATAAAACTCCCCTACCGAGTCATCTCCCTGTAGAATACAGCTAGGATACTTCCAGGTAATGGCCGAACCTGTCTCTACCTGTGTCCAAGAAATCTTGGAGCGGTCGCCACGGCAAATGCCTCGCTTCGTAACGAAGTTGTAGATACCTCCCTTGCCCTCCTTATCGCCAGGGAACCAGTTTTGTACTGTAGAGTACTTCACCTCGGCATCGGTCTCGGCGATGATCTCCACCACCGCAGCGTGCAACTGATTATCGTCGCGCATGGGGGCGGTACACCCCTCTAGGTAGCTAACGTAAGCCCCCTCGTCGGCGACGATCAAAGTACGTTCAAACTGACCGGTGTTCATCGCATTGATACGGAAGTAGGTGCTCAGCTCCATTGGGCAACGCACCCCTTTAGGGATATAGACGAAAGAACCATCGGAGAAGACTGCAGCATTGAGTGCCGCAAAGAAGTTGTCGCGATAGCCGACTACGGTACCTAGATACTTTTTGATCAGCTCAGGATACTCCTTGAGGGCTTCGCTAAAGGACATGAAGATGATCCCTTTCTCTGCCAGAGTCTCCTTGAATGTAGTCTTTACTGAGGAGCTATCCACCACCGCATCCACGGCATAGCCAGCAAGCGCTTTACGCTCATTTACGGGGATACCCAGTTTCTCAAAGGTACGCTCTAGCTCAGGATCCATCTCCTCATCATGGCTTTTGCGTGCCTTGGGCTGTGCAAAGTAGATCACCTCCTGAAAGTCTATCTCAGGGATATCTAGGTGTGCCCAATCGGGCTGCTCCATGGTGAGCCAGTGGCGGTAGGCATCAAGACGCCGCTCCAGCATCCACTCGGGCTCTCCCTTCTTTTCTGAAATCAGGCGAATCGTCTCCTCGGATAATCCCTTAGGGATATACTCCGTCTCGACATCGGTAGTCCAACCATATTCATAGTCGGACTGCGTCACCTTGTCTATTATATCATCAAAATGCTCGCTCATATATTATTATATCGTGTCGGCGGGAGTTGCCTCCTTCGCCTTAGGTGTTAGATGTTGATTCACTTCCTTTTGGATTAACAGCCGTGTGGGGAGAATTGTTTCCCCAAACCGCACTATTTCGGGTGCGATAGTGGATTGTTGGGGCACCCCACCCCAGCCATACCGTGGACTGAGGGCCGAGTAGCAATTGAGCATCACCACCAGTGCCATGGTGGTGACAAGTAGGGAAAGCAGTGCTCCAGCCACCTTATTGAATATCCCTAGTGCCACACCGACGCCTTTAAAGAAAAACTTAAGGAGCAGGCGACTGAGGAGTTGTACCACCAGGAAAGCGATGAGCCACGTAATCCAGCCCATAGTTAGGGTCACCCCCTTTGCAGCAAATAGGTCGATAAGTACTTGGGAAGCAGGGTCGGCAAGTAACCACGCCAATACCCAGCTCCCCAATTGAATCGCTTGCGACATAAAACCGCTCCTATAACCCCTCAGGATAGCTATCCCAAGAAGCAATAGGAGCGTAATATCCAACCAATGCATATCTTTCGATTTCTCTAGTTGTCCACTTCTGAGCTAGTATGTTACTTGCTCGTAAAAAGATAGATGAGGAGTGCTCTGTGCGCCTCCCTCATGTGGAGAGAGGAGCGACCTCTGTATTAGGAGAGCTTACGCTCTACCTCCATCTCCTCGTAGGCCTCAATGATATCTCCGACCTGTACGTCGTTGTAATTCTCTATATTAAGTCCGCACTCTAGGCCAGCGACCACCTCCTTAGCATCGTCTTTGAAGCGCTTGAGCGACCCGAGGGCACCAGTGTGCACCACCACACCATCGCGAATTACACGCACCTTATCGGTACGAGACACCTTACCCTCCACCACATAGCATCCGGCAATGGTACCCACCTTGGATACCTTGAAGGTCTCGCGCACCTCGATATTGGCAGTGACACGCTCCTTGATCTCAGGCGAAAGCATACCCTCCATAGCGGTGGTGACATCATCAATCGCATCGTAGATGATAGAGTAGGTACGGATCTCTACCCCCTCAGCCTCAGCTAGCTTCTTAGCCCCTTGTGCAGGACGCACCTGGAAGCCAATGATGATAGCATCCGAAGCCGAAGCGAGGATCACATCACTCTCTGAGATCTGTCCGATACCCTTGTGAATAACATTCACCTTGATCTCATCAGTAGAGAGCTTCACAATAGAGTCCGAAAGGGCCTCTACCGAACCATCCATATCTCCCTTGACGATAATATTAAGCTCCTGAACATTACCCTCGGCAATACGACGGCTCAGGTCCATTAGCGATGGCAAGTGCTGCGTCCGCTCTCTCTGCTCACGTTTGAGCTGACTACGGCGAGTAGCTATCTCCCTAGCCTCCTGCTCGGTATCTAGCACATTCATGATCTCACCCGCCTGAGTAGCGCCATTGAGTCCGAGCACCTTTACTGGCTCAGCAGGCCCCACCGACTCTACATTCTTTCCACGCTCATTGAAGAGCGCCTTGACCCTACCAAAGTTGGAACCTGCCAAGATATGATCCCCCACATGGAGAGTTCCCTCTTGTACCAGCACCTTGGTGGTGTAGCCACGGCCTTGCTCCATAGTACTCTCCAGCACCGAAGCAACTGCCTTTTTATTTGGATTGGCCTTAAGGTCCATCATCTCCGCCTCAAGCAATACCTTTTCGAGTAGCTCTTGGATACCGATATTCTTCTTTGCAGAAATCTCTTGGCTCTGATACTTACCACCCCAATCCTCTACGAGGTAATTGAGATTGGCCAACTCCTCCTTAATCTTATCAGGATTAGCGTGTGGCTTATCAATCTTATTGATCGCAAAAATGATTGGAGTGCCGGCAAGTGACGCGTGGCTCAAAGCCTCCTTTGTCTGTGGCATCACACCATCATCCGCCGCCACTACGATGATCACGATATCGGTTACCTTGGCACCTCTCGCACGCATGGCGGTAAAGGCCTCGTGCCCTGGAGTATCTAGCAGGGTAATCTTGCGACCATCCTCGAGGGTAACGCTATACGCACCGATGTGCTGCGTAATTCCTCCCGCCTCCGTCTTAATCACGTCGGCATTGCGGATAGCATCCAGTAGAGACGTCTTACCATGGTCTACGTGACCCATCACCGTTACGATCGGAGCACGTGGCTTCAGATCCTCCTCAGAGTCCTCTTCCGTCTCAATCATATCCAGCACCTGAGCCTCTACGTACTCAGGTGTATATCCATACTCATCAAGGATGAGGTCAATGGTATCCTTCTCTAGTCGCTGATTGATAGAGACCATCATACCAAGGTTGAAGCAGAGCATGATGATATCATTAACAGGGATATCGATCATCTGTGCCAAGTCATTGGCGGTTACATACTCAGTGAGTTGTAGCGTCTTATCCTCTTGTAGTGCCTGCTCCTCAGCATCTATCTCACGACGGTGTGCTTCGCGCTTCTCCTTACGATACTTAGCAGCTTGGTTGGTAGACTTACGTCGTCCACCTTGGATAGCCGCCATTGTTTCCCTGATCTGCTTCTGGATATCCTCCTGTGTAATCTCAGGCTTTTCCTCTTGCTTAGCTTTGCGCTTGGCTTTGCGTCCTTGCTTTTGCTGGGCCTTATTGTTGTTATTATTGCGGTTGTTACCTTGCTGAGCTCCACCTTGGGCACCTTGTCCCTTTTTAGTAGCGCCTTGCTTAGCCTTGCCTCCTTCGCGACCTTGTTGCTTCTTACCTTCCTGCTCAACATTGACCTTACCACCGCGGATGCGCTTACGCTTCCTTTGCGACGACTTCTTCTTCTCATCAAATGAAGAGAGGTCAATCTTACCCACTACCTTAATCTCCACCTCAGGAGTCGTGAGCAACTTCACGTTGTCATCTTTTGGCTCTTCGGCTTTATCAGATATAGCCTCGGGCGCCTCCTTCTTAGGGGCCTCAGCCTTAGGAGCCTCGGTCTTAGGAGCTTCCTTCATAGGAGCTTCGGCCTTATGAGATTCCTTCTTAGGAGTCTCGGCCTTGGGAGCTTCCTTCTTGGGAGCCTCAGCCTTGGGAGCCTCAGCCTTGGGAGATTCCTTCTTAGGAGCCTCAGCCTTGGAAGCTTCCTTCTTGGGAGCCTCAGCCTTAGGAGCTTCCTTCTTAGGAGCCTCAGCCTTGGGAGCCTCCTTCTTAGGAGTTGGTCTCACCACCTCGTTATTCTTATCAAGCTCCACCTTTCCCAGCACCTTAGGTCCCTTCTCAGTCTCTTTTTGCTGAGCTTTTTCCTGCTTTGGGTTCTCCTTTTCCTTCACCTCCTTTTCGGATGCAGTTTTTTCCTTTGCGTCCGACGTAGGTGCAGAGTCCTCAGTATAGCTTTCAAGTAGTTTGGTGCGTTCCTCCTTTGGAAGTTCATTTCCATACTCATTTACCACATCCCTCAATTGGTCTGTGGTCAGTTTGCTATTGACATTGTACCGCTTTGAGTCATCTTTCTCGTTGAGGTACTCAACGATGGTCTTAAATCCGACTCCTAGCTTCTTAGCTATACTATTTACTTTTATGCTGGGCATATTCTCCTTTCCTCCTTAAGCTCTATATTACTTCTCCTCCTCTTCCTCAGTAGCTACTGGCTCTTCCGTAACACTCTCTGTGCTCTCCTCGTCGTAAGGTGCATAGTATCGTGGATCCCGTTCTGGGAGGTGTCCATATTGATCCTTAGGCAACTCATGATCGTCAAACTCCGTCATGAGCACCTGCATCACATACTCTATCGTACTCTCCTCCAGATCAGTGGCACGTACCAGCTCTTCCTTGGTATGGCGAAGCACCGACTTAGCCGTATCACAACCGATGCCCTTGAAGGTATCAATGACCCAATCATCAATCACATCATCAAACTCAGTGAGATAAAGGTCAGATAGGTCGGTTGTCTGAGTCTCGTCACGGTAAATATCTATTTCATAGCCAGTGAGCATTCCGGCTAGCTTGATATTCTTACCGCCCTTACCGATGGCCTCTGAGATTTGATCCTTATCGAGATATACGTCGGCACGCTTTGACTCCTCATTGAGGTGCACTTCCATATTCTTTGCAGGAGCGAGTGCTCTCTGCACAAATAGCACTGGATTACTGGTGTACTGTACCACGTCGATGCTCTCGTTACAAAGCTCCCCAACTACTCCTTGGATACGACTTCCACGCACACCCACCACAGCACCTACTGGATCGATACGCTCATCGTAGCTCTCCACAGCCACCTTGGCCTTTTCGCCAGGGATACGCGCTACTGCCTTGATGGTTACTAGCCCATCCTGCACCTCCGGCACCTCACGCTCGAATAAGCGCTTCATAAATAGGTCGGATACACGGCTCAGTATGATCTTAGGGTTGTTATTATTGTACTCTACCTTATCAATGATAGCACAGATACGATCGCCCTTCTTGAAGCGATCACGTGGAATGGCAAGAGACTTAGGCAGGATCAGTTCATTCTCCTCATCATCCATAAGGAGCACCTCCTTTTTCCAAACTTGGTAAATCTCGGCATTGATCAGCTCTCCCACCCGCTTGCTATAATTGGCGTAAAGGGTATCCTTCTCCAGCTCCATCACCTTACTAGAGAGTGATTGCTTGAGATTGAGGATGGCACGGCGGCCGAACTTGGCAAACTTCACCTCGTCCACATACTCCTCACCTAGCTCCATATCGTCCTCCCCTAGAGCACGAATCTCGCTGATGGAGACCTGTTGCATCTCATTCTCCACCTCACCATCTGGCACCACAATGCGGCGACGCCAAATCTCTAGATCTCCCTGAAGAGGATTGACGATGATATCGAAGTTGTGGTCGGTGCCGAACATCTTTGCGATCACATTACGCAAAGACTCCTCCATCACCTTGACCATTGTATCCTCGTCAATATTCTTTAGGCCCATATATTCGGTAAGGGCCTCCATCATCGTTGGTTCCTTTTTCTTCGCCATTGTAAATTAATATGTATCGTGCTGTGTTGGGATAATCACCGAGCTAATGCATCTTAGCTCTCCTACCGCTCACATCTCTCTTATTTATACTTTTAGTAAATAGGTGGCTTGCTTTACCTCCTCATACTTCAAGGGCAATTGATGTACCACCTGTTGCTTCCGCCGTGCTCCCTCGGGCTTCTCCATCCGGATCACCTCGAGCACAAAGCCCTCCTCATCGGCACTGACCAAAACACCCTTTTCCTTCACTCCCTTCTTAAGTAGCACCTCCAGTTCCTTACCAATAAACTTCCGGTAACGTCTCACACCCACAAGTGGAGTGGTAAGGCCTGCACTAGAGACCTCGAGCTCAAAGTCTTCCTTCTCTCTATCCAGTCCTGCCTCAATGTGCTTGGTAAGTGCTACAATGGTGTCGATATCTACTGGCTCGCTATCGTGGTCCACCTCCACCTCGATACGATTTGCTCCTATCACCTCTGCCTTTACGAGGAAAAACCCTTCATGCTCAGCAATAAATGAAGCCACCAATGTCTCTATGTCTCTTATCTCTATCATAAAACTAGATATACGCAAAGATGAGAAGACTGCTTGTCAGAGTCCCCTCATCAACCATTCCGCTACAAAGGTACAAAAAATATTACTATTGGATGAATCTTAGGCCTTTGAATGCAGGGGTTACGCATTAGAAAGGTCTTACCGTAGGGCATTCATAGGCGTACCTAAAGGGGAGGGCCCCGGCTGAGGGGTTCGTGTTAAATAGGCACAGGTCAAGGCACGCAGTGCCGAAGACCTGTGTATAACGATGTGCAAAACACCCTTACGACCCCGGCCGAGGGGTCAAGGAGGTGGTGGATATGCTCTTACACACAGGTCGTTCGGGGCTTTGCCCCTCCGACCTGTGCCTATTTAACATGGACCTCTGCCGAGGTCCTTTCCCCATAGGTGAGAATGTTGGACAAGGTGCCTTTCTCGCACATTTGATTCAAAGCGAGCATTAGACATAATAGCTCCACCTAAAAAGAGAGGCTCCACACTCAGCCGATACAGCTAAGTCTGGAGCCTCTGATATCTTTAATGATATCGTATGTATTGCCTTACCTCACTCGGATACTACGCCCTACCCTAAGAGTGGTGCGTGAAGAGATGTTATTGAGGCTACATAGTTTATTGACACTGGTACCGTGCCTTTTGGCAATTGTGGAGAGCGTATCCCCCTGACGGATACGATACATCTGCACTCCGCTACTAGAAGCCCTATGGCTAGCCCTATTGATAGCCCCTCTACCATTTCCGCCATTGTACTTAGAGGCGAGGCACAGATACTCCTCACACTTTGGCACACCTGTATTGAAATCAATGAGATGATCAGGATTGATCGCTTGCCCTAGATAACGCGTCTCGAAATGGAGGTGTGGACCTGTAGAGCGACCAGTGCTACCACCGAGCGCAATCGGATCACCCGCACGCACAATCTGATTCTCCTTGATCAACACCCTAGAATTATGCGCATAGAGGGTCTCCAATCCATTGGTATGGCGTACAACCACATAGTGCCCATAACCACGGCGGTCGAAGTCCACCATTCGCACCTTGCCATCAAAGGCAGCCCGAATAGTATCTCCCACACGCACCGAGATATCAATTCCGTAGTGCATGCGCCGGAAACGACGGCGATAGCCATAGCGACTATTCACTCGCTTCAGCTCATCAAGGGGATAGACAAACTGAGATAGATCTACCATAAAGCTATCAGGCACCTCAGCTTTCAAGCTCCCAATAAAGGGATTGACCGCATTGTTGTGCCACGACTGCTCGCCATACAGATCAATAGAAGGATACTGCAGATCCTCCTCCGAAGCAGTACCAAAGCCCATAGACTTATTAATTGCCTTGGTATAATCGGCCAGCTTCTTGTTATTCTTCAGGAAGCCATCATTGTCGGCCATTAACTTTGCCACTTCCGCTATCGCTGTAGAGGTGTCAGCGGGGGGTGGTGTTTTACTCTCTTGCTTTCTTTCGACCTGCTTTCCAACGGTATAATTGGGCACCTGAGCACTCGCCAATAAACCAATGGATAGGCACGAACATAGAAGTGTAAAAATCCTACTCGTCATTACTTAGAATTCCGATAAAAAACTCTCAAATAAAATTGGTTGTAAACACGAAATGACCGTAAGGATTATATCCAAAGAACGAGAAATAGGGCTTCCTACCACCCGAAGTCCACAGATAAAACCATCACAATCGCTCGCAAGATACCAATATATTTTATACCTCGGTTGTTTTTTTGCATTTTTTCTGCGTTATTAACACACAAAAGGTACAATTTAAGGTGGAATATGACCACGAAAGATGGAAAATAGGGACCTCTTACAGCACCCTATATAGCACCCTATATATATAAGTAAAAACTGAGATGCAACTAAGCAATCGGTTAGTTGCATCTCGGCAAATGGCGAGTTGCAACAAAGCAAATGCTTAGTTGCAACTCAGTTTTTGGGGTACCTAATCGGACAAGTCAGACAGGTCGGACGATACAATAGGGTTGGAAGCACTCCGATGAAGGGCTCACGGCAAGAGCTTTATAGAGATTATTTCACTACTTTGTTAATCCTCTTTCGGGGATGACAGAGTTCCACTTTTGTTATGATAGCAAAAGGATGTATAAAACTATATGGTTGCTTTATCCCTTCAAAAAAGAGAATTCTCATCCTTATCCTCTCACCATAGGAAATTCTCCTAGTGTCGCACTCGTTTTTTATACTGATATAATAATTCTGACCCTTATAAACAAACGAAACTGAACTCTTGGGGATCTCTTTTATCTCTTTTTTTATCGCAGAAGCTATCCCTAGCGTGTCTCCATCCAAAGGGTTTCTGCCTATCCCTTGAAATATACATTCTATTTCTCGCTCACATTTTCCATCTATATATGTTATATGGCTATACAGGCTACTATCTGGTAGGCACTGAGCATCCATCTTACAAGAGAGTAATATGACAAATACCAATAAAATGGTTTTTGATAAAATAGTTTTCATCTGCGTCCTTTTCGTCTATTAAAAGTTGATGCCACGAACATTGCCGAGTTGTAACTTCTTACGCTGTAGAGTCCTGTTAGGTATAGGTGAGGTGATAGCTGGCACAAGTTTTTATTTACAGAAAAGATTTATCTGAAATTCAAACATTCTTCTATGCATAAACCATCAGTCATCCTTTCTTTTCCAAAATTCGTAAATTCAATCGATGATATTTTGTGATTATCTATTGTCAAAAGAAGCATTGTGAAGTCGCCAAGACCTTTTTGGTAACCTACCCCCATCTTTTTATTTACAAAATTTGAACGAACGGCCATTGGGTGTATTATGGCAATATGCTTATATTTCGACAAACAATTTGGAAAGGAACTGTTATTAAGTTCTGTATCCTTTATTAAGGAGTCTATTGTCATTCCCTCCTTTATAACCATATCAATTGCAAGGTCACTTCTTAATATACCCTTGGACAACTGATAGCAAGCAGATTTTATGGGAGCCTTTTCGTAAAGAATCGTATCCGACAAAGATGTTGCCCAAAATCCCATGGGGACTTCATCATCAAAATCCAGTTGATATCCCTTATATATTTGCCTAGCCCTCTTCTTGGTTGCTATAGAGTAAATGTTATTATTAAATAATCGAGAGTCATCGGATATAATAGTCAAGGTATCACCCATATCTAACACAAGGAAAATTCTATTTTCTACATTTCCTTTCTTAACCTCCCCACTCGAATTCTCCTTCGGCCAAAGTCGAATGCCATAATATGCTACATTACTCTGAGAATAATTTGTTGATATGGAATCAATTGGATGATACATGCTGTTTTGAGAAGATCCCACGCAACAGGAATCAACAAGAAAAAGAAGTTGTAATAAGATTATTGACAAAATACTTTTCATAAAGGTATAGCTACATTATGTGGCTTCATTATGTGTTATGTGCTTGGTGGTAATAAATATCATACAAGCATATACTATTTAGTTCTAGACTTTAAACTGGTAGGCTCCTGTCAAGTCACGCCCCGTGAGTTCTTGCTGTCCAAAATCCTCCTAATTGCAGGAGAGGATATCGCAAATGTACACAACTAAATCATTGAGACCAAATCTTTTGCTGGCGTTTCTTTTGTGGGTATGTATTTAATCCCCTAAATTGAGTCTACTAGCTCGAAATCTAGCATACCATCTTGAGTAGCGATAATTCACGTATATATTTGAGCCCTTGTGGGTGTGTGGGAGGGTCGGACAATAATGTCTAGGGCATCAAAATTAATCCTGGAATAAGGTTGTCCGACCCACAAGGGGTCGTGAATTTTGGTTGCCTTATTTACCCACGTTCATCGGCTCTGCGTACCTCGAATGGGGGCTACAACAAATCGAACCTCCTCTGCGGGGTTCTTTAGCAGCCTGTTATTTGTTGGTGATTAGTGAAAACCCCGAAGGGGTTTCATGGTGTATTAACC
>NZ_KV820654.1:13496-46679 GCF_001815465.1 Porphyromonas sp. HMSC077F02
GGTTGCATATACACCATCGCTTATGGATGTAAAAATGCAACCCCTTCGGGGTAGTTGTTGATGCCTTGTTCCTCTTCCCAACCTTCTCCTCCGTAGGTAAGCTTCGCCCACCTACGGAGGGGGAAGGCTGGGTTAGTAGACCATGGAAGCCCTTCGGGCTTCTGCTATTCCTGTTTGAGGAGCTGAAAACCCTACGATAAGCCCTTTCTAATGCGTAACCCCTGGGGTAATCCACATACCGATATCGCCATCTCAATATAATTGGTATCTTTGTAGTGATGAGCCTAGATGGAAATCCCACTATTATTAATATATTAGACAATTTGATACTATTATGAACTGGTTTCAAGAACTACTCTTCGGTAGTGGAGTAGGACATTCACTAATGATTCTTGCCCTGACAATTATGCTAGGAATTTTGCTTGGCAGGGTGAAGATCGCTGGCATTTCGCTTGGCGCCACGTTTATCCTCTTTGTTGGCATCCTTTTTGGGGAGCTAGGAATGAAGGTGGATAGGAGTCTCTTGCACTTTTTTCAGGAGTTTGGACTGATACTCTTCGTCTTCTCAATAGGGCTACAGGTAGGGCCTAGTTTCTTTAGCAACTTCAAAAAGGGAGGGCGTACCCTCAACCTGCTCGCCACCCTCAATGTAGCACTGGCAGTGGTGGTGACGACGGTGATTTACTTCCTTTCGGGCGTACCGCTGCAGACGATGGTGGGCATCATGAGTGGTGCCATCACCAATACCCCTGGGCTAGGAGCGGCACAGCAGGCCTACTCGGAGATTGTGGGGGTTGATGACCCCTCTATCGGTATGGGGTATGCGGTAGCTTATCCACTTGGCGTGGTGGGGATCATCCTCTCCATCATACTGATTCGCTGGATCGGAAGAGTGAATATCAAGGAGGAGGAGGCGAAGCTAGAGGAAGAGCGATCCGAGGAGGAGCTTTCGGCAATCCCTATTTCGCTACAAGTGACCAACCCTGCTCTATTTGGGCATACCGTAAAGTCGCTCACAGAGCTGCTACACGGTCGGAAGTTTGTAGTTTCAAGGATATGGAAAAAGGCAACGGACGAAATACATATCGCTACCATAGATACGGTGCTCTCCGAGGGGGACCGGATATTTGTCATCACCGAGCAGCCACACATTGATGCCCTCATCGTGACGGTGGGTCGGAAGCTACACATCGACCGCAAGCGCTGGATACTAGAGGGCTCGAAGTATGTCTCGCGCAAGTTGGTGGTGACCAATAGAGAGATCAATGGACGTACGCTCAAGAACCTCAACCTAAGAGCTCTGTATGGTGTCAATGTCACCCGCATCTACCGAGCTGGAGTGGAGATAGTGGCTTCGCCCAACTTTGCCCTCCAATATGGCGACCGCCTCAATGTGGTGGGAAGTGATGCCGCTATTGATAGTATGGAGAAGATAATTGGCAACTCCGTCAAGAGACTGAATGAACCCAACCTGGTGACTATTTTCCTAGGGATTGCCCTCGGTATATTAGTCGGCTCTATTCCGATTATGTTCCCTGGCATTCCTCAGCCAGTAAAGCTAGGATTGGCCGGTGGTCCACTAGTGGTGGCGATACTCATTGCCCGCTTTGGCTACAAACTAAAATTAGTCGCCTACACTACCACTAGTGCCAACCTCATCCTTCGGGAGATGGGCATCAGCATATTCCTCGCCTGTGTGGGGCTCAACGCTGGCAATGGATTTGTGGATACGCTAGTGAATAATGGCGGTTTTGTGTGGGTGGGCTATGGACTGCTGATTACCCTTATTCCACTATTGGTGGTAGGGCTACTCGGACGATTTGTATTTAAGCTCAACTACCTACAGCTCAGCGGTATGATGGCAGGTGCCACCACCGACCCTCCTGCCCTTGCCTATGCTAATAGCCTCTCCGATAGCGATGCTGCCGCAGTGGGCTATGCCACGGTCTACCCGCTCACGATGTTCTTAAGGGTACTGGCGGCACAGCTGGTGATCATATTCCTCCTCTGACGCGAAGAGAAAGCACTCATCGTTTTTATAAATAAAAAAATCGTATCTTGCACAAGTAGTTACTTAACTTGTAGTGAGATACGATTTTATTATGAAAAGAGTGAGCATCTTTATTTTAGGAGCCTTTTTGCTGGTCTCCTTTAAGATTAGTGCACAGAATGTGGAGCCGGCACAGCTCAATGTTATTTATAAGCAGTTGCTGAAGCACGAACCCACCAACCCAGAAGGGGCAGTGGATGTAACGTTTGTGATGCTGAGTGTAGGAGACACCAGAGCGGTAGTGGAGGACTATGCTGCCTACAAGACCGACTCTCTCAGAGCTTTGGACGATATTGATCCTACCGTGATAGAACAATCAGAGGTGCGTGAAGCAGCAGCAGAGTGCTTCTTCCTACCAAAGATCTACCTAGATCTAGAGCGACAAGAGATAGAGCATCACGAACCGATCCTGCCCAATCGCTATTATTATACCGAGTCTTTTCCAACAGATTGGGAGCTGGGCGAAGAGAGTAAGGAGATAGCAGGGTACCTTTGCCACGAAGCGAAGTTGGACTTTGCTGGTAGGCAGTGGACGGCTTGGTACACAGAGGAGATACCTCTACCCTATGGTCCATGGAAATTGGCTGGGCTACCTGGATTGGTGTTGGCGGCAGAAGATAGCACAGGAGAGATCACCTTTGAATTGGCTGAGATTCGTAACAAAAGAGGAATTGTACCGCCATTCGTTCGCCCAGAGAGTGCTTTTGAGATCAATCGAGAGGGCTTCTTGGAGCTGTATCATGCCTTCTATCCTAAGCAGGAAAGCGAAGGGTTATCAGCAGGCGTCACCAGTATGACTGTAAGGAAGGGAGAGAATGGTAAGACGGTTGTTTTTGCGAATGATGGGATCGTATTAATGCGTTCATTTCCCAATGGTTTTATCTTCTTGGAAAAGGAGTAACCGATGAGACAGTGGCTAATAGGTCTGTGGCTCCTCTTGGTCTGGGCATCGGCAACAGCTCAAGTGAGTGGAGTGGTGGTAGATGACGAGAGTGGTCAGCCCATTAGTGGGGTGATGGTGAAGGTAATTTTAGAGGGAAAGACGAAGGCATTTGCCACCTCCAATGCCCAAGGTAAGTTTAGCATTCCCAAAGCTACGCCGCCTTGTACGCTTGCTTTTAATCACCTCTCTTATGAGCCTTTTCAGACAAAAGTGACCGATAGCCAGCTACACACCTACCAGCTCTCCCCCTCCAATAGAGAGCTGAAGGATTTGGTGGTGGAGGCCCCCCGCATTGTACAGCACGGCGATACGACGGTCTATCACCTAGGGAGATTTGTGAGCCAACGAGATGTAACGCTACAGGATGCTCTGAAGAAGCTCCCTGGGGTTGAGGTTTCTAAGGCGGGATCGATTTCGTATCTCGGCAGGGCAGTGGATAAGCTGACCATCGACAATATGGATGTCTTGGGCAGGGATTACCAAAGTACTATTCAAAACCTAAGGTATGACAAGGTCGCCCGCGTAGAGATTATGGAGAATCAGCAGGACATTAAGATGCTGAAGGATCTGGTGAGTGACGATAAGATCGTGATGAATCTGGTACTGAATCATAAGGCTCGTGGCCGGGCTAATGGCAAGGCGGAGATCGGGGCAGGGGTAGATAGCCAGAAGGAATTGGCCTACCGAGGAATGGGCTATCTCCTCTATGCTCAACCAAGGTGGCAGAGCACGGTGGAGGGACGACTAGATAAGGACTTCAACGCAACTGATGAGGTGAAGCACTCGGTCATTACCCCTTTGATGCCCTCGAGTCCTTTGCTCTCGAGCCTACCTATGGGTCTTTCGGCACCTGAGCCTTCCCTCTCTCCACATTTCTACTTACGCCAGCGGGGCGGTCAAGGAAAGGCCAAGACGATTTACCAATTTTCGACCGACCGAACACTGAAGGCAGACCTTAGCTACTCGGACTATACTAGTCGGCACTCCTATGGTAATGAATTGACCTTTTTCGCTCCTTCAAAGGCAGAAGATGTGGTGCTCAATGAGCATGAGGTCCACACGAGATCTCGTGAGCAGCTGGGGCGGGCGATGTTGGAGTACAAACGCAATGAGCGTAACAACTACTTGAATGAGACGGTAGAGTATGTGGGGCTAAGGCAGCATCAAAAGGATCAGATCTTCCGCTCCGCCACTCCGATGCTTCAGGAGATAGATCTCCGTTCGCACTTGGTGCAAAATCGCCTCGCTTGGAGTCAACGCTTCGGACGAAAGGCGCTTTCATTCCACAGTAAGCTCTCCTACCAAAATGCACCGTTCCTCTCCCTTTCTGCCCCTCTAATAGAACAGAAGTTTAGCGAGGAGGTGATGAGGGCTAGCCTCTCCACTTCTTTTCTATTTCCCTTAAAGAAAGGATGGCAATTGGCCATTCCGATAGAGGGAAGCTATGTACGGGATAAGATTCATAAGGATGGGGCAGAATATACGCAAGGGCAACGTTGGGATCTGAAAGTATCGCCTCGCCTGTGGCGTTTCTCTCTGGGAGACAATAATATCTCATTTGAGCTACCAACCACATTGGCGATACTGAAGTTTGGCGAAGCGGATCGGGCGTCGCATCTACTTCTTTCTCCATCACTCAATTATATGTACTGGCTCAATAGAGTATGGCACCTATTTGGGATGGTCAATTATTACCAAGAGGTGGGGAGCCTACTAGATCTGATGCGACAGCCATTCTTCACTACCTACCGGCAGGAGCGGTTGGGAGCTGGAGAGCTAACGAGTAGCCAAGGTCTTTATGCTAGCATCAACCTGAAGTTTCGCCAACCAGTACAGGAGCTGTATGGCACAATCACCCTCTCGGGAAGATATGGTCGTTCGGATCACTTTCTAACGGATAACCCAACGGTCAACTTGAATCGTCTGGAACTGGTGAAAGGGGACAATACCTATGGTAATTATCAGCTCAATAGCTATATTTCTCGCTACTTTCGGAAGATAAAAAGCAAGGTATCGGCCGGCTTTTCGGGCAATTATGCCCATTACCAAACGATGCGTCGGGAGGTGGAACAAACGTCGCAGATGATGAACCTATCAACTTGGGGTGAAGTACAATGTGATCTAGCAAAGCACTGGTCGGGCAAGCTATCCTACAATGTTACTCGCTCTCAGATGTGGTATGCCACTCAGAAGCTTGATCCACTCCATACGCTCTTAGGGACACTAGATGTCACCTATTCACCTACCGACGACTTACACCTCACGCTTCTCTGTGAGCATCAAGGGAAGGAATGGCGGATGCATGAGATGAAGCATCTATTTCTCCTCAGCACTGTGGGTGAGTACCGCACCACCATAGGCAATTTCAAGTTGCACCTCCACAATCTCCTCAATCAGCAGGAGTATGGATTTACTAGCTATAGTGCCACCGAGAGCAATCGCTCGTGGTACCAATTGAGAGGTCGCTCGGCACTACTCTCCTACCTTTTCTACTTCTGACGAGAGCTTATAGACTTATAGAACAAAAAGCGTTTAGAAAGAATGCAACAAGATATTATAAGCATAAAATGACGGCACCAAGAGATCAGGAGACACTTACGATAGATACAATCCATCCCACAAGAAAGACTGTGATAACACTCAATTATGATAGTTACATTTTCATTCTTTTACTCCCATCTTTATTGTTTATGGAAATAAAAAGCATAATCGCAATCAAAATGGCATTCTGCCTTACACCCTCGATATCACCAATAGCATTCTATTCTTTTCCAATCAGAATATATTTGCAATTAAGAGAGGCAAATTTTTGTGGGCTGTGAGTTACTACGATTAAAATAAGGTGAGAACTGATTTTATGGATGACACTTAACATTTGACGGGAATGTATCTCATCTACTGAACTAAGAAGTTCATCTAGAATAAGAACCTCTGGTTTCTTGTAAAGGGCTCTAAGGAGAAGTATTATCTTTATTTCGCCCAAAGAAAGTCTGCCATTTTCTCCATTGATTAGTGTATCAAGCCCCCTACTAAAACGCGAAAAGAATTCCTTAAACATTAATTTCTCTATCAAATAGCAAAGCCACTGACTATCGTATTCTTCACCAAATACAATATTCTCTTTAATACTACCTTCTATTAAAGTCGCATTTTGTAAAACGACTCCTATTTTTTGCCATAATGAAGATTTTGATATATGACTAATCTCAATGTCATTGTATTTAATTGTTCCTTGATAGTTATTGTATCCGCCAAGAAGTAAATGAAGCAATGTAGATTTACCAGAACCATTGGACCCTTGGATAATTAAACATTCTCCTTTAGTAATTTCAAACTGAATATCCTCAAAGAGGTTTTTCCCTTGTTGAAGCGAAAGGGTTAATTTATTAGCTTTTATAGATGTTATGTTAGAGACTAAGTTATGGGCATCTGTAGGCAAACTTAAATCTTCTTTAAATTCAAAAGCCCTATTAAGTGCTTGATAAGTTTTTACAAGTATAGGAATCGTTGAAAAAAGGTTTTGAATATGCGGATAGAGCATAGAAGTATACGAAAACAATGCAACTAAAGACCCAAGTGCAATTTTTCCATCAAAATACAGATGACTCGCAATAATTAACGATAGAGATACATACACGATATTAATAAGTAAAAAAACTGTACTTAGGTTGATTTGATATTTAGATATTACCACATAATCAGAAAGTGAGGACTTTTTTCTTTGAAAGACGCTACATTCAGAATTGTAAAAAGATGAATAACGGAGATGGTCTAAATTATTCAAATAAGAACCCAAAGTAGCATAATACTTGCTTAAACTAACAAGACGATTTTTCTCAAGAAGTAAATATTTACGAGTAAATACAATAGACAATATGAAATAAGTAATGGTAGCTACTATCGTAACAACCATTAATTCCGTTGAAAAAAAAGCAATAACGATTGAAGACAAGAAGAAAAAGAATATACTATTTACAAAAGAAGACATTAAAGAAAAAACGTAACCCGAATTATCCACTTCCCGAAATCTTGAGATAACATCCCCAAAACTGTATGAGCCTTGACTTTTTTTTGAAAGAGATAATAACGAATCAAGCAATGAATTGGCAATTGAAAATGTATATTTAGATGTAACACGAACTACCATCGACTGTAAAGCATAGTTAACAAACACACCTATGGATAAACACGATGACACACAGAGAACAGTAAGAACCAGTATGCTCATCTTATGCAACGGAAGTATGGTATCAATAAGTACTTTAGAGAAAACTGGAGAAATAAGACTAATTATACTTGCAATAAGAGACAAGAGTATTATGGAGTAAAACGCTCCTGCGTAGGGAGAAAATGCAGATATAATATTCTTCAGATTGTAATTTTTACATATGTTATTTATCTCAAAGAACTCCTCTTTAGGGCTAATTTCAAGAATAATTCTCGATTTCCACATATCTAAGAATTCATTCTGAGACATAGTGACAACACCCTTTGCTGGGTCTCCAAGAATCACCCGATCATTCTTAAAACCAAAAAACACGCAAAAGTGAGGGAATCCCTCTTTCGTTATAACTTGAACAATTCCATAGTTTAATGACGACAAGTCATTATCTTGTAATTGAAATGCAGAAGAGTTCATTCCAAGTTTGTTTGCAGCAGTATATATATCCAATAGCGTGCAACCACCCAGGCTTGTATTCGTAAGATCCTTTATTGTGGTGATTCTATTATTTCCAGAGAAAAATCTAATAATTATTAATAAACAAATAGCACCACACTCATTTTGATCATCTTGTGGAATAAATGCTTTTTTTGCTTGATCGTATAGTCTCATACTCTAACAACGAATTATTCTCATTTTATACCGTGGCTTATCTATTTCAAATACACTTGGATATCGTTTAATTTGAAATGCGTTAAAATAGACACGTTCTTTGTCCCATATAAAAAACACGCCATCTTTTTGCTTAATCCTTTGAATAAGATTTTGAGGCATAACCTCTTGATAATTTGACATCTTTGAAATTATATAAATATCATATTTGTCTGATAAATTATTAATTTCAATAGATAAAGTATTTAGTTCATTGATGCAACTTCTACAAGTAAAACTAACAAAATATAATCGTGCTTTTTTACAATTCAAACCCTTGTGAGATATTTGCCTAATAGATGACACCTGAAGACTATTTAGTGGTATGATTGAATCTGCCTCTATATTCTTTACAAGGGAATAGTTTGTAATAATGAGGATTATCAATATCAAGACAACAATAGCCACACCAAACCTAGAAATTAAACTCTTACGCATAATACTGAACCATATTAGTCAATATGAAGACATTAATAATTAAGAACAAAAAAGTCATATAACCGATCAATGTTGAGACTAGAATCTTTAATTTGGACTTATATGTTTTTGAATTAAGAATTATCAAGCTAAAAACAACCAATATAACTAGCGAAACGACTTGAGAAATATTCAATAAGTCTAATGGCCCTTTTAGACAGCTTAAACTAATACGACTATCAAAAAAAACATTTACACTTTGATATCGGTAATTATTATTTACAGTTTCAGGTGAATAGGAAATAAGCCCTGTAACTTTGCCTATTACAGTGACTAAATAATTTAAGCCAAATATAATAGTCGCTATTGATGCAATAGCAAACTCTTGGTCAAACCTCACTGAAACATTTGCAACTTTATGTGAGGTGTACAGTATCAAACTTATAACAAGAGTTCGTCCTAAAATAACGGCTAAGACACCTACAACATTAAGCCATATAATTGACAACTCCTGTCTATACCACTCATAGGCATCTGCGTACGACACAGATTGGGACGCAAAGTATTCTAGTGTAAATATATAGCGATATTCAAGAAATAGGGCAGAATAACACAACACTAATGAGAGAATCAAACCAAATAGAATAATTCTACCATTCATTTTTACTTTTAATGGCATTTGTATATGCTGTGATATCATAATAAAGCTCTAAAAAAGGATGTGAATTAACTAGCATCAACTCACATCCCATTATCACTAAGACTCTAGTACTAGCAAGGCATATCAACCTCTTGAGTTATTGGTATCCAAAACACAGTCAGAGTGTTAGTGACACGCCTAGAACCATTGATACATGGACCTTGTTTTGACTCATAGCCAAACATTTTTCCGCCGTTCAGATTGGCGAGTTCGCTTAATGCAACTTCTTTCTTCATAATGACAATAAAATAAAAAATTATAAAAAACTACATAGGGAGTTGCACAATGACACCTCCCATAAAATTATATATTGTACCTTCATTTCCTATATTCATTCCATCTGCCATATTGTTCCAATCTGCGTCCGCCTGATCACAAATCCTCCATTTAGCTTCTTCAGAGTAGACATTAAATAACCATGATCTCGGTTCATTTGTCTTAGCAGTCAAATAAAAACCAAAAGGCATATACTTTGACATTTTGAATTGTTTGGTTCCCCAAACACTAAGCATTTCTGTATATGAATAGCCAGCATCGGCAACAAAAAAAACAATAAATATCCCTGTTTTAGGGAATATAAATGGCTGCCTTATCTTGGAGTAGTATCTATTTTTGACTTTGCGGTCTTTATTATCCAAATTCAGCTGTTCTTGTCTTGAGAGAGCTTGTCCATTAGGATCTCCAGTTATAGAATTTGGCTCTGAGATATAATACTGTATTTTAGCATTCGAATTACCACTAAAATTTAAATCCAAAAAGATTTCAGTTACTTGTGGAGCTTCATTCCATGACTCGTCATATGGTATATATAATGCATTAATAGTGAATGGTAGAGGTGCATAGCTACTATGATGTTTGCCTTCGGTTGTTCCTTTACAAAAAAGAGGACCTGTGAACTTAGTTACCACGACTTCATTCAATGAATACGCGACTGGTGTTAGATAGATAATATCATCAACAATCTTGCTCGGAAATACAATTGTATCTTTGAAAGAAAGATGTGAAATTGAAATGCTGTCTGTATATCCATTCTCAATAGTAAATTGTCCATTAGAATCGCTGTAAACGCCATTGGAATGACCAAGTGAAACCCGAGCATATGGGACGGGAGCCAAAGTGCATTTGTCAATGATAGAGATTACTTGTATGTTTTCTTGGGCATAACAGACACCTAGAAAGATACTAAAAGCCAATATGGCGGATAAAATAATTCTATTCTTCACAGCTTGTATATTATTTGAATTGAGTTAATGAGTTTATTTACTCTGCCAAAGGTACACAAATATTCCACATAAACAAAAAAAATGCTTGAAGATATATTAGTGAAAATTCAAATTACTAACGCGATTTACTTATTGGCTGTCAATTTATCAAATCAACAAGAAGTCATATGGTAGATTCCACATTCTCCTGTAGAATCTAATTTACATACAAAAATAGCCACTATCAAAGCGTTTCGGATACTTTGATAGTGGCTATTCCTTACAAATTAATAGTTGTGGAATGGGGACTCTTCCCTACTTCCACTTAGTGTAGATAAGCTGAGACTACCGAGGCAGTCTCAGTTTGGCTTTAGTCGGAGAGAGCAGCACTTCCTTGGAGAGGTGCCACTGGCTCTGGTAGCACAAAGGTATTGACCGTCCATTGATAAGCAGCGATTAGCTCGCTGTTATTATAGGCGGTGTGATTCATCTCTTCGATCCGCTTCATCAGTGCTTCCGACTTAGCTGGCACCTCCTCCTGTACCATTAGGGAGGCATTGAAGCCTGGCCATACGGCAGTATCCTTATGCGGGATATCAAAGTGGCTCTCTGCCAAAGCCTTTGGAATTACTTGGTACACCTAGATCTCAAGCTCTTTTAAGAGCTCCTCCATCTGCTCAAGCATACTGATGTTACAGGTGATGTATGTAAATTTCATCTCATTCATTATCGTCACTGCTGTTTCTTTTCATTCTAAATAGTCTGCGCTCCCGATTGAGTCTCCGCTGGTGCATAAAGGCATAAGCGGTAGGCACCAAAATGAGGGTTACCAACATAGAGATCAGCAGACCTCCAATAATGGTAATACCAAGAGGAGCATACATCTCTTTACCCATACCGGTACTAAGTGCCATTGGTAGCATACCGAGGATAGTGGTCATAGAGGTCATCAATACAGGGCGTAAGCGTGAGCGACCTGCCTCCATCACGGCATCGCGGATGCTGTATCCACGCTGTACCAGCATATTGGTATAATCAACCAGCACAATACCATTATTCACCACGATACCCACCAACATAATCAGTCCGATAAAGGTAACCACACTCAGGGTAGTGCCAGTGATGAAGAAGGCAAGGATGATACCTACCAAGGTGAATGGTATAGCAAAGAAGATGATGAATGGGTCGAGTAGCGACTCAAACTGAGCGGCCATCACCATAAACACCAGCATCAGCCCAATTAAGAAGATTGTAGCTAGCGAAGAGAAGGTATCGCTCTGATCCTCCACCTGTCCGCCAAGGGAAATCTCGATGCCTTCAGGAGCACTGGTATTATTGATAATCTCCTCAGCGATCTTAGCGCCCTCACCTAGAGAGATGCCATTGAGGTCGGCTGTCACCTTCACATACCTTTGCTGCGTCATTCGCTCAATCTCCACTGGGCCCTCTTTCTCCTGTAGGTCTGCTACAGCGATCAGAGGCACCTGCTGACCGAGTAGATTGGTCACCTGCATCTCCTTGAGCTTATTGATAGAGTGACGGAAGTCGGGGGCATACTGAATCTTGATATCGTAGTCGCGACCATCCTCTGTAAAGACACCAGCATCGGCACCGTAGAGATTTTCACGCACCTGAATACCAATCACACCAGGGTTCAGTGCCATTTGGGCCGCCTTATCCTTGTCCACCACGATATGCACCTCACGATTACCAGCGGAGACAAGGGCCTCTACGTTGGTAAACTCTGGGTGCTCCTTCACCTTGCTCTCAAGACCGAGTGCCACCTTATTCATCTCCTCGATATCTTTACCAAAGATAACGAATTCGATAGGGGCTTTATTTCCCGTGAGGGCAGTCGCCATGGCACTACCTCCCGACACCGTTACCTTCTCAATCTCGGGGATTGCCTCCACCAGTGGGCGGATATCATTGGCAATCTCCTGGCTGCTTCGGCTACGCTCATCTACAGGCTTGAGGTGACAGAAGATGGTACCGATATTCTTACCCTCCTTAAATCCTACTGCCGTGAGAGCTCCATCAGGGGTCTGACCAGAAATACTAGCAAGGCCACCCACAGCCACCTCAGGTACATTCTCCTCAATGAGCTTCACAATCTGATTGCCCACCGCCTCTGTCACAGCATGCGAGCTTCCTTGCTCTGTCTCGAACTGTACAGAAATAGAGCCGGCATCAATATCGGGGATATAGTCGGTACCTACCGACTTCCCGAGTAGTAGCACGAGGACAAAGATGATGAGGGCACTCCCTAGAGTAACGCCCTTGTGGAATACCGCCCAACCGAGGAATCTATGGTATCTCCGCTCAATTCGCTCAAACATCCGCTCGCTCCAATTGTAGAGCTTGCCATGCTTTCGCTCCTCTCCACCCCGAGGGGCTGGCTTCAGCAACACGCTTGAAAGCATAGGGGTCAGCGTAAGTGCTGTGAATAGCGAAGTAATCAGGCAGACGACCGTAAGGATCGCCAATTGCTTAAACATCACACCCACAATACCGCCCATAAATACCAGTGGCATAAATACCACAATGGTGGTCAGGGTAGAGGCGGCAATCGCTAGACCCATCTCCGAGGCACCAAACATTGCTGCTTGCTTAGGCATCGCCCCACGCTCGATATGCTGCGTGACATTCTCCAGAACTACAATGGCATTGTCCACCACCATACCGATGGCTATCACTAGGGCTACCAGTGAGAAGATATTGATGGTATAGCCGAGCAGACTCATCATGATAAAGGCTGAAATCAGTGAGACTGGCATGGTGAGGAAGACAATCAAGCTTGACTTCCACTCTCTTAGGAAGAGCAATACCACCAGCGTCACAAATATCAGGGCATACCAGATAGAAGAGCTCAGGTTGTTCACCGAAGAGGTGACCAATTCGTCCGAACCAATCACTTCAAAGATCTGTACGTCAGAAGGCAGATCGCCCTGGATACTAGCAATCTTGTCACGCACCGCATTCGCCACATCCACCGTATTGGCACCCGACTGCTTTTGCACCAGGAGTGCAATGCCTTGGCCAATATGGTTGAAAGCCGATGCATCGGTTTCCTTAAAAGTATCCTTGACAGTGGCCACATCTTTCAGACGCACCACCTTGCCTTTCATCGCCTTGATCACCGTATTCTCCAGCTCCTCCACGCTCTCATACTTTCCTGGCATACGCACAGAGAAGTCATAAGCACTTTCAGAGACAAAGCCAGCCGGCACATTGACATTATTGGCCTTCAGCATCATAGAGACCTGTGCCACCGATACTCCATACCCTTGCATACGGGTAGGGTCGATCTCCACACGGATCTCCCGCTCAGGCTGACCGAGATAAATCACGGTACCCACGCCATCCACTTTTCTCAGGGGGGAGGCAATCTTATCCTCCACGATCTCCTCTAGCCCGTTGTAGTTTTCATCGGCATTGATTGCAAAACCAAGCACAGGCATCATCGAGGCATTGATCTTATAGATAATCGGCGTATAAGCCTGCGAAGGCATTCGCGACTTCGCCAACTCTAAAAGGTCACGAGCGTTATTGGCAGCAGCCGTTACATCCTCCTCCCACTCATAACGAAGTTGGATAAAAGAGACATTCTCCTTAGAGATCGACTTGATCTCCACCAGATTTTCCGCCGCCGAAAGCACCGCTTCCAGAGGTTTGGAGACCTGCTCCTCCACCTCCACAGCCGAGGCTCCAGGATAGACCGTAATCACCGTAAGGGAGGGGAACTCCATATTCGGCATCAGGTCCAGTGGTAATTTCAATAGCGAAAACACCCCGATCACCATAATCGCCACGAAGATCATGGCGGTGGCGATAGGTCTTTTCACACCAAATTCAGGTAGCTTCATACGCTTATTTCTTTACTACATTCACTTTAGAGCCCTCACTGAGCTTATTCTTACCATCAATCACTACCGAGTCGCCACTCTTAATATCGGCACTCTCAATATAGACCCAACCGTCGCTAATTTCGCCACGAGTGACAGGGATACGAGTGACGGTGGTGCCATCGGCACTCAGCTTAAAGAGATACTCTTCGCCCGTACCCGCCAAACGATAGATCGCATTGAGCGGTACAAAGAGACCCTCACGCTCGGGAAGAGCGATGGCAACATTGCAGTACATTCCTGGCTTGAAGGTACGACTGCTATTGGGGATATTCACCTCGATAGAAGCAGTACGCGACATTGGCGAAAGGACAGGAGAGAGGAAGGAGACCTTACCCTCCACCACTTGGTCGGGGTAAGCATCAAAAGTGATCGCCGCCACCTGTCCACGCTCTATATATCCTAGTTCCTTTTCATTCACCTCGATCGTCACCTTCAGTGGATTCACCTGACGAAGCTCTATGATACCACTCTCCAGCTTGAGGTCGCTTGTTACACTTGGGGTAAAGGCATAAGTCTCCCCTTCATTGATCAATATATCGGTAATCACACCACTAAATGGTGCGGTGATGGAGGTATTCTTTTTCAGCATCGCCACCTTCGCCACCGAAGCATCATACTTAGCCTTCACGTGGTCGTAATCCATTTGGCTGATACTCTCTTTTTCACGGAGTCGAGTGACCCGCTCAAAGTCACGCTTAATCGCGTCATTTTCGATCTGAGCTTGTAGCAGCATCTCATCCGACATCTCCACAATCAGAGCCCCCTGTGGTACGTAGCTTCCCTTGGTATAGTGAATACGCTCCACTCTACCTGGCAAGGCGGTTCCTAGGTTGGCACTCTTAGAGGCCTCGGCACTACCCGAGAATCGGATATTTGGTGTGAAAGTCATCTCCTTGGCCTGTGCTATCGTTACAGGCACTACCTTATCCGCCTCCGACGTCTGCTCATTATCGCCTTTCTTGCTACAGGAGACGGTACTACCCATTACTCCCAATAGTAGAAGGGGTAGCCAAATCTGCTTTATTCCTTTGAAGTACATATCTTAATGTCTATTTATCTATTTGTGATTTTGTTTCTGATGGTATTCCTCTGCATACTGATAGAGAGCCCCAGTGGACTTCTCTAGTTGCGATAGGGTCACCGCTGCCTCCACCCTTGCATCGATATCGGCAGAAGCCGCCTTTTCCCACATCGCCTGTGCCTCTAGGATATCTCGGATGCTATTCATCCCTTCCAGAAGGTTGTCTCGAGTGATACGGAGGTTTTCCTCCGCCTGCTCCTTGGAAAGCTTGGTCAACTCCATCTTCTTGAGCGCTTCGGTATGCTTAAATCGATTCTGCTGAATCTGCAAGCCAATCTTCTCCTGCGCCTCCTGTAGCTCCAATTGGGCCTTGGTCACCTGCTGCTCCGCCATATGCACCTGATGAAGGCGGTCGCCCCACGTGAGTATAGGGATCTGCACCCCTACTCCGATCATCCAGTCGCCACCAAGGTTGTTCTGAGTTCCCTTGTAGAGGTTGGGGCTCGTCCAGTTGTAACCAGCAGCTAAAAACACATTGGGTAAAAACTGGGACTGCACCATCTTCTTAGCCGACTGCGTGATGGCCAACTTCTTCCGAAGCATCGCCACCTCGGCACGCTCCACAGCATAGGGGTCGGTGAGTGCCACCAGGCGACTACTCAACTCCTCCTCACTAATCACACTCTTATCCAGAGAGATCTGCTCGGCATCTACGCCTATGATCTGCCCCAGAAGCATCTTAGAGAGCACTAGACCATTCTCTGCCTGCATCAGCGAGAGCTCCACCTCGTTTTGCTTCACCTGTACCTTGAGCACTTCATTCTTAGTGGTCATTCCCTCGGCATAAAGGTTCTGCAGGTCCTGCGCCAATCGCTCAAGTAAAGACTTGTAGCTCTTAGCCAATGACACCTTCTCCTCCACCGAAATCACTCTCCAGTAGGCTTCATCCACCGTGGTCAGCACCTCCGCCTCCGTCAGCTTTACCTTTTCGTGTGCCAGCTCCGAAGCAGAGCGTGCCATCTTATTGGCCTCCACGATCTTCATCCCCATAAAGATCGGTTGCTTCAGTACAAAGCCACCCGTGAATACCTCCATTGGAGCAACACTGATAAAGTCCAGTGGCAATGAAAGCCCTGGAGGTGTCACTCCAGGAATATTAAAGTCAATGGCAAAAGGCTTCAACGCCCGATCGCCAGGATTGACCCAACCCCCAGCAAAGTCGATTCGTGGCAGATACTTCGTCTTGGCCGACTTCACCAAGTAGTCCGAGGTGATCGCCTCCGACTCTGCCATCTGTATCTCCCTATTGTGGCTTAAAGCCATTTCACGGCACTTCTCCAATGAGAGCGGTGCTGGAGCTTGGGCCACAGCCTCTCCCATAGAGAGTACCATTGCTATAAATAGACAATAGGTCATCCCTATATTCAAATTCCGAAACATAATCTACACTAAAAAAAATACTTACACTTACTTTATAAGTAAATAAAAGGGGGTCACAACATCCCTTGATACCACTCCCGAAACTCCCTATTCTTGGCTTTGCTAACAATAATCGCCTCGGGCGTGGGTACTGAAAGCGACACCGTGAGCTTTCCTCCAAACCATACCGACATACTCACAATAGCACTATGGGCTACGATATACTGTCGATTGGCTCTAAAGAAAAGCTTAGGATTGAGCTCCTCGCCCATCTTCTCCAGTGAAAGGTCCATGGCATACTCCTTTTTATCGGTTGTCACCACCACACACGCCTTATTCTCAGAGCGTATGTAGGCGATTTTATCCACCGATATGGGCAAGAGCTTATCCCTAAAAGGGGCAAGGAAATGACTCTTGTAGCTCATCGGCGAGCTACCAAGTGCCGCCATCAATTGGCTCACCACTGCCTGATTGTCTACCTTCTCACCACCTCTACTAAAGCGCTCCACCTTTCCCAAGGCACGCTCCAAATCACTCGCCTTGATTGGCTTCAAGAGGTAGTCAATACTATTCACCTCAAAGGCCTTCAGGGCATACTCTTCATACGCCGTGGTAAATATAATAGGGCAAGTAACCTCCACCCGCTCAAAGAGCGAAAAGACCTCTCCATCTGCCAAGTGAATATCCATAAAGGCGAGGTCGGGCTCATCATTGGATTGCCACCACTCCTCACACTCCTCTACACTCTGCAGGATAGCAAGCACCTCCACCTCTCTATCCCCTTCCTTGAGTAGCGACTCAAGGCGCTTGGCGGTAAAATACTCATCCTCTACTATAATGACCTTCATAAGAGTGACTTTGCACGGGGTGCCAATTCATTCAAACTTTCTATCAATGACAGAGAGACTCTAAACGTCCCACCCCTTGAGACGATTTCAATATCCTTGCCAAATACCAATCGATATTGCTCCATAAGATTATCCAGACCCACCCCGCTACTACTAGAGGCTGCTCGCTCTCGGAGTTGCAAAGGGTTCTCCACCACTAGTCGTTCCTCCTCAGTACGGATAGAGATGGTCAGTGGTAACTTACTACTCGCGATATTGTGTTTAATTGCATTCTCCACCAAGATCTGCACTCCCGATGGGATCACGTAGTAGTCGAGATACTCCTGTTCAATACCCCACTCCACCTTTAGTCCATCATAGTAGCGAAGGCACATCAGGTAGAGGTACGACTTCACCAACTCCAGCTCTTCCGAGAGCTTCACCACCACTTTGTCGCGCATCGTGTGTCGGAATACTGCTGCCAGCTCCTCCACATACTCCGCTGCCTTTTCGTCATCTCTGCCGATGAGACCCATCAGCGTATTGAGGCTGTTGAATAAGAAGTGCGGGTCGGTTTGGTTTTTGAGTGCTGTGTATCTATTTTGCAATCGCTCCAAGTCCAGCTCCTGCATCCCCACCACTGCCACGTGGTTTTGCTTCATCAGGTAGATAATCATGGAGAAGAGAAAGGTCACCACCAAGATCACCAAGTCCTTTACATACTGTAATGTCGCATAGGTATGGTAATTGAGGTAGTCTCTAAACCACCACCTTTGCAACCTTGAAAGGTAGGGGGATAGCCACACCATACCTCCCAAAAGGCCTAATAGTATTAGCCAAAACTGATACTGGCGGATATTGTACCTATTGATCGCCCATGACTGGATCGAAAGGAGGAGGTAGAAGAAGAGCATATTCACCAGAAGCGAACCAAAGAAGTTGAGCGACAAGATCGCCCCAAAATCAATCTGCCGACTCTCATCAAGCAGACTGTAATAATAGATTGACGACGACAACATCACAAAGGCAAGCAAAAAGCTCACAATCAGCGTCGCCAGCCATACACTTCTACGCTCCGTGCTTAGAAATATAAAGCCCCGACCACGTCGTCGGCTCAATCGACCCTTCTTCCAAATACCCTTCGCCTCCATATCTTCTTCAATCGCTACCATCTGCTCCCTCCTATTTTAGCAAATATAGCATAAAGTAACGAGCCATACCACCACACTCTCCCCCTTTTACACACACTTTTCCACACACGCAGAGAGGGCATAGCGGCACGACTCGTCACACTACTTAACTTAGAGAATTGTAAAAAGATTACTTAGATTAGAAGCGGTAACCCACTCCTACAGTTAGCACACTAGCATTGGCCTTGTAGTCATCACTACTTAGGGGCATACCTAGCTTTGAAGTAGTAACGTCATTCAGAGAGCTCTTAAGATCGTCCACCTGGTTGATAAAGCCATACTTATACCCGGCATTGATCTGGATACCATTGGCAAATTCATAACCCAGTTGGCAAGCGATACCTACATCCCATCTCTGAAGCGCCGACTTTTCATTGTGCTCCTCATAAAGGTCTATCGGATCCATCTTTACTCGGTTACCGAGGAGCTCAATCTCATCAGTTTTAGCTGAGAAGCCTACGCCCACAAAAGGACCTACACCACCATAAAGTGTACCATTACCCACAGCTACCTTACCAAGGGCATATACAGGGATCTGCATACCCCACTGATTGATCTTATTCTCAAACTCCTTGCCAGCTACATTAGCCTCTAGACCACTACCACGGTAGTAAAACTCTAGCTCAGGCTGAATGGCGAAGTTCTGGTGTAGGTTAATCCTCATAAATCCACCAAAGTCTGCACCCGCCTTCATCTTGCTATCTAGCACCTTGAAGTCATCACTCAGTGCTAGGTGGCCGCAGTTTACACCTGCCTTCACACCATAGTCCAGCGACACATTGCTCTGTGCCATTGCCGAAGTTCCTAGCAGTCCCATCACCATACCGAGGGCGATTGTCATCATCTGTCGTTTCATAAGCTTTTTCTTTTCTTACTTGTTTCTAAATAATTGTTCCATTTTTTGTTTTGATTGGCCCAGCCAGCATCGCCGAACCATCTAATTACAGCACAAAGGTAGTCAGCCGAGTAGCATACCACAAGGGAAAGACTACCGAAACGACCATATTCCCTACCGAAACGACTAAATGGATAACCAATAACTTTGCCCTTACAAGAAAATAGCATCCACACCCTACCCTACAATCTCTATAGGCGATAGGTAAAGGCCACTTCCAATAGCGAGGGGAGGAGCGAGGTGGGAGCCTCTTGGTAGTGGGTGAGGGAGGCACGGAGGTAGGCATGCAGATGACCTAGGTGATAATGAGTTTGAAGGGTCGTTCGTAACCCCTTACCCCGAAGCATCGGCACATAGTATCGCCATGGGAGATAGGGCTGGTCTGCACGTATCACACCCGAGGTGGCAGAGAAGTAGTGCACCCCACCCTCTAGCGAAAACTGCGGATCGGGCTGATACCTTACCCTACCAAAGAGTGCCCAAGTAAGTGGGGTATCGGATAGATGTGTAAATTGTAGGCCACTCCTTATATATAGAGGCGAGGAGAGTTGGCAGAGATAAGTAGTCCTAAAAGCAGTACGGAGTGGCTGCTGACTTCTTTTGGTGAAGGTCAGCCGGCTTTGAAAGGCTTGGCGCCCCTCACGGTAATCAGCTCGTGCCGTTAACCGCCACTGCTCTGGCTTTAATCCACTCTTCACAGAAGCCTTCTGCGAGAGGTCAAGGTGCACCATACCGGTCCACCAGCGTGCCAGTTCCCCACTCCAAAAGAGCTGCATTCCCCGTTCGTCACGGCGAGAGGAGCTACGACTCTCTATCATTCCCAAGGGGGAATAGTGATCAGCACCTAGATAACGAGTTGAGAGAGTAATGCGACCGATATGATCATGAAAATAACTGATCGAGAGCAGAGTCGCACGCCGATTAGTTGGAGCCAATAAAGTCTCTCCAGTAAGGAGCCAGTGCCTTTGGAGATACCTAAAGTAGAGCGAAGCAGAGTGGTTCAGCTCCGGCTTAGCCTCTCGGCGATAGGCGACCATTGGCTGTCCCTCCGCCGTGCGGTATCGCCGCCCCATTAGAGTGGACCCTACCTCCAGCTTTCCTTTCTGGTAGCTCACAATGGCTCCACCACTAGAGCGGAGAGCAGTGTGTCGGTAGCGTTGTTCCTTGGAAGTACGATGCATACCACCGGGGTAGAGGGTAAGGAGTCGCCGCCCCTCAATCCGTGCATCTAGTCGCTCAAATCCATAGAAGAGGGCTACTTGCACAGGACCACCCTGCCACCTAGTTGCCACCCCTCTGAGATAACCCTCCTCACGAAAACTGGTGTGAGGGCGAATTAATTGACCGCTGAGGGAAGGAGGTTGCCCCGTCATTTCGCTTCGGGAGAAAAATGAATTGGCCTGACCCATTTGCACACCCAGCCCAGCTTGTAACCGATAATCACCCAGCAACACCTGCCAGTGCGGTTGCCGATACTGGGAACTAAAAGAGAGATGGTCAGCAACCCCCTTACGAAGCGGGAGCCACGACTCGCCACGATCCTGTCCGAGGACTAGCGACCACGAGTGCCGCTCTTGTCGACTTCCCACATACCTCAGCCCCACCCCAATCCCTTGGTAGCGGTCACGACGATGGGGAAGCGTTAGCTCACTACCCAAGTAAAAGTCCTGCCGCAGTGGTGCCACCGTACGTGGTCGATCGCTCCCCACCCTGAGAAAGGGGGCTAGGAGGGGTAAGTGACTTATCGGAGCACCTGGAACCGCCTTCAGATCATAGATAGATCGGAAACGTCCGCCCCCCTTGGATCGGGCAAGCAGTAAATTCCGCACAAAGAAGGCATCGAAGTAAGGCAACTGAAGCAACTGCTCTTCCGTCGCATGATTGAGGTCAAGGGGCTCCGCCAATAGTTGCCGAAGGGTCTCCTCTAGCTGGAGTGCCTCTTCCCCCTCAGGCAGCTCCTCCAATAGTAATTGAATCGCCTGCCCCGTCGCCACCTCTTGTGCCTCTGCAGTGATGATTCGTCCCCACCACAAAAAAGATATTACAAGTAGGAAACGAACCAGAGAAAGACTATGATTCGGGCTGATCATCAGAATAGTTCTCTGATCCTTGAAGCAATTGTAATTGTCGGTCAAAGTCAAAAGTCAGAGATTATTTTTGAGTTGATTGGACTTGTCACTGAACTTTTAACTACCGAGGAATCCTCGGCAGTTGGGATTGTGTTAATGGGCCTCCAGCCAATTATCACCAATGCCGACATCCACTTTCAGAGGGACGCGAAGCTCAGGGCAGACTCCCTCCATCTCCTCACGTACCATAGCTACCAGCCGTTCTTGCTCCTCCACAGGGCAAGAGAAGTTGAGTTCGTCATGCACTTGTAGGATCATCTTAGCTTGGAACTGCTCCTCCTGAAGTCGCTTTTGAATCCGTATCATCGCTACCTTGATGATATCGGCAGCCGAACCTTGGAGCGGTGCATTAATGGCATTGCGTTCAGCAAAACCTCGCACCACCCTATTGCCAGAGTGGATATCCTTAAGGAAGCGCCGTCGCCCCATAATCGTCTCCACATAGCCCTGCTCCTTCGCCTTCTCCACGATCTCCTCCATATACTTCTGTACCCCAGGAAAAGTACGGAAGTAGCCATCAATCAACTCCTTTGCTTCGCCAAAGGGAATACCCAGCCGACTGCTTAGCCCATAATTAGAGATCCCATAGATAATCCCGAAGTTGGCCGTCTTGGCGCGTCTCCTGAGGTCGGGCGTAATCTGCTCTGTTGGTAGGTGATAGATCTTGGCAGCGGTAATGGCATGGATATCTTGCTCCTCACGGAAGGCCTCGATCATCGCCTCATCGCCCGAGAAGTGCGCCATCAGTCGGAGCTCTATCTGAGAGTAATCGGCCGAGATATAGCGGTCACCCCGCTCAGGATAGAGGGCAGTAAAGGCTTTACGTATCTGCCGACCATCTTCATCGCGAACAGGGATATTCTGCAGGTTAGGGTCGGTACTCGAGAGGCGCCCCGTTGCCGTTGCCGTCTGATTGTAAGTGGTATGGATACGCCCAGTCTGCCTATTAATCAGCTGTGGCAGTGGTTCAATATAGGTACTCACCAGTTTACGGAGCCCTCGGTAGCGAAGAATGAGCCCAATGATCGGGTGGAGGTGTGCCAACTTCTGTAGCTCCTCCTCACGGGTCACATATTGCCCCGTCTTTGTCTTCTTCGGCTTCTCCACCAGTTTCAACTCATCAAAGAGCACCTCTCCCACCTCCTTAGGCGAATTGATATTAAATGGGATGCCCGCCTGTCGCTGAATCTCCCCTTCCAGTTCTCCCAACTCCTTATAGAGCTCATCCACCGTATCGGTGAGCTGCTTCACATCGAGCCGCACGCCAGTCTGCTCCATACGCAGTAGCACCTCCATCAGTGGCATCTCTACCTCATAAAAGAGCGACTCCAGCTCCTCCTTCTCCAGCTCCTCCCGCAATTTATGGTAGAGCTGCAACGTGATATCGGCATCCTCACAAGCATAGGTGTAGACCTGCTCGGGCGGTAGCTGTCGCATATTTTTCTGCTGCCTTCCTTTCGGCCCTATCAGCTCCTCAATCGGGATTGGTTGGTAGCCGAGGTAGCTCTCCGCCATCGCATCCATACCGTGCCTCAGCTCAGGCTGAATCAGGTAGTGGGCAATCATCGTGTCCCAGTAGGGACCGACAGGGTGAAGGCCGAACCGCTCTATGATCTTGAGGTCAAACTTTAGGTTTTGCCCTATCTTGAGCACCTTAGGATTGGCAAAAGCTTTTTGCAAAGGAGCCAACTGCATCTGTGCCTCCATCGGTAGCTCCGAAAGCGGAATATACCACGCCTCATGAGGTGCTATCGCAAAGGAGATGCCTACGATGCCACAACTCATGCCGTCCAAGCCATCCGTCTCCGTATCAAAAGCAAAGGCGGGTGCGGCTGCTAGTCGCTCTGCTAGGGCAGTAATCTGCTCCTCGCTCTCTACGAGGTGATACTGCTTTTCACTGCTATCGAAGCGCTTAAAGTTACTCACTATCACAGGCTCTTCCACTGGATCCTCATCAAAAAGCGAACGGGGCTGTGGGGTGGAGCTAGGGGTGGCATCCGCTTGCAATTTCCCGATTTTCGAACGAAACTCCAACCGCTCGTAGAGGTCGAGGAGAGCTTGTTGATCCGTCTCCTTCCGCTGCATCTCCTCCAGACTATACTCCATCGGCACATTAGTGCGGATCGTCACGAGGTCGCGTGAGAGTTTAAGTTGCTCACGTCCCTCCAGTAGATTTTCTTTTCTCTTCCCTTTGATCTCATCGATATGGGCATAGATCCCCTCGATATCATGGTACTGTGTGAGGAGCGTTGCCGCTGTCTTCTCGCCGATGCCCTTCACCCCAGGCACATTGTCCGAAGTATCGCCCCAGAGGGCCAGGAGGTCAATCACCTGCCGACTCTCCTGCAGCCCATGCTTTTTTGTCACCTCCTCAGGTCCCAACTCTTCAAAGCCACCGCCCGAGCGGTTGGGCTTCAGGATCCGGATATTCTTTTGCACCAACTGCCCATAATCCTTATCCGGGGTAATCATATAGACCTTACGGTCAGGCTCCCGGCTTCCCACCTGCGTAGCAATCGTACCTATCACATCATCCGCCTCATACCCTGGCACCGTGTAGTGCTGTACACCAAAGGCATTGACCAACTCCTTGATATAAGGTAGGGCGAAACTAATCCCCTCGGGTGTCTTTTCGCGCTGAGCCTTGTACTCTGGATAAAGCTCGCTTCGGAAGCTACCTCCCTTTGGGTCAAAAACCACAGCTATGGGGGCCCCATCGGCACGGTTCAGGATCTCCTCAAAGGTATTGAGAAAACCAAAGATCGCTGTGGTGTCCTCCCCTTTAGAGTTGATTCGGGGGCTCCTAATCATCGCATAATAGGCACGATAGATCAAGGCATAAGCATCGAGTAGATATAGTTTCTTTTCCATAAGTAATATAGCTTTATTCAGTGAAGTACTGCCGAGCAATTCGTGAGGAGAGACGTGAAAGGATCTCGTAAGGAATCGTGTCGCAGGCATCTGAAAGGCGGGTAATTGGTAGTCCCTCGCCAAAGATGGTTACCTCGCTTCCCACCTCGGCACTCTCGGCATCGGTAACATCAATCATCAATGTATCCATGCAAATATTACCGATCGTTGGGGCAAGGGTACCGTCGGGAAGGCGGAAGGAGATCCGCCCATTGCCGAGGCGACGTGGCAATCCATCGGCATACCCAATCGGAATAATCGCAATACGACTGGGACGAGTCACCTTTCCGCGACGACCGTAGCCAATCGTCTCCCCAGGTTGCACCTCCTGCACTTGTAGAATCTGCGTGGTGAGCGTGGCAATCGGTTCGAGCACACAGGGCGTATGCTCAAGCGGAGAAATACCATACAGCCCGATCCCCAGTCGCACAAAGTCGGAGGGGTAATTCGGGAAACGTATCGCCCCCGCAGTATTGAGGGCGTGCTTTTTAATGGAATAGCCTAGTCGTTCCTCCAGGATATGGTGGGCGGTATCTAGTCGCTCCAATTGCTGAAGGGTAAAGGCATCTTCCGTAGGATCGTCCGCCACGGCAAGGTGGGTGAAGATAGAGGCGACCCGCACTGCACTAGAGCGTCGGAGTACCGCCACCACTTCATCAATTTCGGGAAGAGTGATACCAAGTCGGTTCATCCCTGTATTCCATTTCAGGTGGATCGGCAGGGTACCATCGCCATACCTTTCTGCCGCCTCCTCAAAGGCACGCAACATCTCCAGACTAAATATCTCTGGCTCTAGTTGGTGCCAAATCAATTGCCGGAAAGCGGATAGCTCAGGATTCATCACCAAGATGGGGAGTTGAATGCCCTGCTCTCGTAGCTCCCGTCCTTCATCCACCACCGCCACAGCGAGATACTCGGTACCCGCCCGCTCCAGTGTCCGTGCCACCTCATAGGAGCCAGCTCCATAGGCATTGGCCTTAATCATACAGATGGTCTGCATCGATTTGGGGAGTTGCTGCCGAAGAGTGTGGTAGTTTTCCGTGAGTCGATTGAGGTTGATGCTAAGAATGGTCTGGTGCGATAGTGCTTTCCAATCCTCAATCACCCGCTCAAATTGCGAGGTATGACTTCCCTTTAAGAGGATAATATGCCCTGCCAATTGTGCTAGTGACAGCTCCTTATCGAGCGAACTCCAATCGGGATACCACTGCGTTAATTCTGGGAAAAGTTCACGATACTGCCCCAAAGCAGGCCCAACTAAGTAGAGGCGGTCTAGTTGATAACGACTGATCAGCTCTGCCACCCGCTCATAGAGTTCGCGAGGGTCATGCGTGCTATCCTGCATATCGGAAAGGATGAGGGCAGTAGGCCAGTGGTCGCTATTCCGACGGTTGAGGAAGTCAAGGGCAATTGCCAGCGAGTCGTAATCCGAATTGTAACTATCATTAATGAGCAGCGTTCGGTGCTTCCCTTGGACTACCTCTAGTCGCATTGAGATCGGTTGAAGCGTCGCAAAAGGGGTCAAGTCCTCAAGAAGCGAAGGTGCCGTGTACTTCAGTAGCAACAGTGCCGCCACCGCGTCGGCAATACTGCCTTGGTCGAGGAAGGGAAGATGCAACTCCCGCTCTACCCCATCCATGCTTAGGGAAATGGTCACTCCCGAAGCATGGTACTCAATTTTCCGTACCCAGAGCTCTGCCTGCTCATCGGAGAAACTCCAGAAGTGGCTCTTGGCGGTCAGTCCCATTTGTTCTAACCCCTCTACAATCAAAGGTTGATCCAGTGGGGCAATGATCGTCTCACAGTCGGTAAAGAGCGATAGTTTCTCCCGCACCTTCTGCTCTTTACTCTCAAAGTGCTCCTGATGGGCCTCTCCGATATTGGTGATCAGCCCAATCGTCGGCTCGATTATCGCCTTCAGACGTGCCATCTCACCCGGTTTGGAAATCCCCGCCTCAATCAACGCCAACTGCTCGCCCTCTTCTAGTCCCCAAAGGGAGAGGGGCACCCCGATCTGCGAATTGTAGCTACGAGGTGAGCGACCCACGGAAAGGTGCGGTGAGAGGAGCTGGTAGAGGAGCTCTTTTGTCGTTGTTTTGCCATTACTTCCTGTGATCGCCACAATGGGCATCTGTAGTGCTTCCCGTCGCCACTTTGCCAAGGTTTGGAGTGCCTGTAACGTATCTGGGACCTCAATCATCGTCGCCTCGGGATAGGCTCCCTCCACCTTTTTGGAAACCACAAAGGCACGCACTCCCCGCTCATAAAGTTCTCCAATATAGCGATGCCCATCGCCCCGCTCCGTCACCAGTGCCACGAAGAGGGTTCGTTGCGGAAAAGTGAGCGACCGACTATCGGTCAGCAAAACCTCTATCTCCTGCTCCTTACGAGGCTTTGGAGCCTTAAGCAGTGCAGTGATCTCTGAAAGTAAATAGCGTCTCATACCTCTAATTTTTCTATCAATGACGTAAGAAATGGGTGCGAATGTTGTTGGGAAAAGTGGCGAAGCTTCCTCAGCACCCCCTCCTGATGTGCTGCCACACGCTCAGGATTGCTGGATAGGGGACGGTGCTCTGCTAGCTTCAAAAGGGCGTGCCACTCTTGATTAAAATCCAAGTCCTCCTCTAGGGCAAACTCCTCAAAGCGACTTAAGATATACCGCACCGCTGTCTCCGATGGATGCGCCATATCCTCCGCAAAAAAGCGGTAATCACGGAGCTCATCTAGCTGTATCTCGTAGCTCGGAAAGTAATGCACCTGCGGAAACTGCTCCACCATCTGCTCCACCGCCAGGAGCAATACCGCCTTCGAGAGTCGACTCTCGTGGGCTCCATCACGGTAATGCGGGATAGGACTTACACTCAGCACCACCTCCGCTCCCCCTTTAGTGAGCTCTTCAAGTAACGGCAACCAGCGACGCACGATCTCCCCCACCTCGGCACGACGACGCTGAAAGCACTTTGCTGGAAGACGGTGACAATTACTCACCACTGCATACGGTGCCTCGGCCCACTCATAGAGATAAGAGGTGCCAAAGGTAAAGACCCATAGCTTGGTGGTCGCCAGCCGCTCCCTAGCCACTTGCCACGCCCCCTCTATCCGTGCCAGGGTTTCTTCGGGAGTAGGTGCAGAAAAGGTGCCGTGATGCATCGGGCTATGCCAAAGCCCCTCATGCTCGATCAGCTCCTCAAGAGCCACAGGCCGATCCGCCAGCAATCGCTCCACCCCTTCCGCCATGGAGAGGGGATTATAGAGGATGCCATAGGGCGAAGGGCTACAGTCGTAGAGCTCCCTAAAGAGATGCCGCTGTAGCTCATCGGCAAAGCACGAGCCCCAAAGCGTGATCGCATCTCTACGACTCCATCGTCGGCTCAGCGGGGGCACCTCGACCCGTTTCTGCCACTCCATCACCTTTTACTTCTCTTCTTCAGCCGAAAGGATTGCCATAGCAAGGCGGTCGGCCAATTTTAGATTGCCACGAGGAGGTAGCTTCTTCTCCACTTGGGCATAGGCTGGGTGCGATGCGAGCTCCTCTACCCAAGTCACCACCCCCTGCTTCCCATGCGAGGTGTAAGCGTGCTGTAGATAATAGGTCGTTCCACTCCTCAAGAGCCACTCCAGATCATCCAGTAGATCGGGAGCAAACGAACGAGTGCCACTGATTAACAACCAAACAAATCCCACCGCCTCCTCATTATGATCCGAAAAGCGGGTGAAGAGGTCCACCTGAAGTTTATTGTGCCCCGTCAGCGTCTGCGTCCTGTTCACCTCCGCCATCAATCGGTCATTCAGCACCTCCGCATCCTCATGCATATATAGGAGGTAAGGGTAGGCACCCGAATACCCCTTATTATTGAAATAACTGGTCCAATCAGCCTTCTCTAGCAGAAAGGGGATAGGGATATCAATCGCCGTCAGCTCATCATCACCCCACTGCTCATTCATCTCTATCTCACTCATCTCTTCTCCTATTTAATAGCGAAGGCCACGCTCTTCGTGGCCTTCGCATAGCACATTACTTTATCAATACTCATACTTCGCACGCAAATCTCCACTGCGGCCTCTATTGCGGCGTCCGACTCGTCCGACTTGTCCGACTCGTCCGACCTGTCCGATTAGGCACCTCCGCACCCCCGCACCCCCGCCACAGGCACCTCCCCCCCGCGAAGTCTTGCTATTTTTCAATTGCGGCAATACCCGGCAACACCTTCCCCTCAATCGCCTCCAGCAACGCACCGCCACCAGTAGAGACATAGCTCATACGGTCGGCCAATCCAAACTTATTGACTGCGGCAACAGAGTCACCACCGCCCACAAGTGAATAAGCACCTTTAGCAGTGGTCTCAGCGATCACCTCTGCCATTGCCTGAGTACCCTTGGCAAAAGTATCCATCTCAAAGACACCGAAAGGACCATTCCAAAGGATCGTCTTCGAATCACGGATCGCCTCAGCAAAGAGCTCCTGAGTCTTAGGACCAATATCCAGGCCCTCCCAACCAGCAGGGATCTGATCACTAGGCACCACCTTCGTATTCGCATCATTGCTAAAAGCATCAGCCACCACAGAGTCACTACCGATCAGTAGCTTTACCCCATTAGCCTTCGCCTTCTCCTGAATCTGTAGGGCAAGATCCAGCTTATCCTCCTCACAGATTGAATTACCGATTTCGCCACCATTCGCCTTCATAAAGGTGTAGGTCATACCACCCGTTAGGATCAAGGTATCTACCTTCGTTAGGAGGTTCTCGATAATCTCAATCTTTGTAGAGACCTTGCTACCACCCATAATTGCGGTAAACGGACGCTCTACCTCCTTCATCACACGGTCCACAGCAGCCACCTCACGTGCCATCAGGTAGCCAAACATCTTGTGGTCCTTATCAAAATAGTCGGCAATCAATGCGGTAGAGGCGTGAGCACGGTGTGCTGTACCAAAGGCATCATTCACATAAACCTCAGCCAACGCTGCCAACTGCTTTACAAACTCAGGCTGACCAGCTTTGCCATCACCCTTACCCTCCTCTTCGGGGTGGAAACGAAGGTTCTCAAGGAGCAATACCTCACCATCCTTCAGTTGCTGAGCCTGCTTCAAAACAGCATCGCCCACACAATCCTCAGCCATCTCCACCTTCCTGCCAAGGAGCTCTTCAAGGTGTCCACGGAGCTGAGAGAGGCTCAGCTTCTTATCCACTCCCTTCGGACGACCCATATGGCTACCGATAATGAGGCGACCACCCCCTTCTACAATCTTACGAAGCGTAGGCAAAGCCCCACGCATACGCGTATCATCAGTGATCTGTCCCGCCTCATCTAGTGGCACATTAAAGTCCACACGTACAAAGACCCTCTTCCCCTTAAAGTCAAAATTGTCAATATTAGCCATCCTGATAAATCTTTCTATATATTTAATGGTTACCTATCCAAAACACCCCCCGCCCCTCACTGCCCCTCCCCGCAAAGATAACCTTTTTTCCCCAACCCACGAAACCCAAATCCACACGGCAGTACCTAATCGGACAAGTCGGACAGGTCAGACAAGTCGGACGAGTCGGACGCCCAGCCAGCCACCACAGCTAGCACCCATCCATCGCGGCGTCCGACCTGTCCGAATTGTCCGACCCGTCCGACTCGTCCGAGATAGGTACCCCCGCCACCGACTTGTCCGAGAAAGGCTACCCCCACCCCCGCCACAGGCAGCTCCGATCAATAGCCGGTATCGCCTTCAGTCTGAGGGGTACCAGTAGAGCCCTCATTAGGGTCCTTAGGGGTATCCTCCGTAGCACCTGGCTTAGGAGCAGGGGCCACCACCTTGCCATTAGAAAGGTTAGAACCTCTCACAAAGCCAGTCTCCTTAATGCGTGCAAGGATATCACGGCTAGGGGTATAGCGCACCTTAGCCCCCTTGATCAGGTCAGGGGTAAACTCCTCCATAGTAGGGGCAGACTTACAGTTGATCCTCATAGAGAAAGAGCCCAGCTCCCCCAGCTTCACACCAAACCCATTGAGCAGATAGCTCGTAGCAGAGATAGAGAGGGCATCCAACACCGCCTGCACATCGGCACGGTGCACCGTACACCTGTCCGCAATATCCTCGGCCAGCTCCTTAGTGGAGATCTGACGGATCTGACGGTTAGTCGCTACTGCCACACGTGGGCTCTTAGCGTTAGGAATCTTGTTGTCACGCTCATACACATTGTAGATAAATGCCATAGTCTTAAATCTTTAAGTTGTTAATATAATAGTTGTTTCTTAATTCTCCTACCTATTATAACTAGGAGTAGAGAGATGGTTAGTCCAAGGGCAAGCCCCAGGTAGATTCTTCGTGTCGACTTCCCCTTTTGGAGAAGGTAGTTTTCGGCAGACTCCTGCCTTGTCAGCGTCTCCTTAGCTTGAGACCCCTCCCGATGCTCCGAGAGCGATTCATCGAGATAGGTGATCCGATAGCCACCCGATACGGTAGTGGGTGTCCCCTCAGGCCCCTTCGGCAGCGGAAGCGTATCGCCCCACCATTGCAGCTCCACCACCCTACGCTGTTGTCGCTCCAAGAGCCCCACACTATCCCGAGTGGCGACCACCTGCTGCTCCGCCTGCTGTTGTGTCGCCACCACCTGCTTAGTCGGGCGACACCCCACCATCATCAGAGCCAAAAGCAATAGGCACCCCCACTGCCCTCCCTCAATATCAGCCATCCGACTCGTCCGATCTGTCCGACTCGTCCGACTCGTCCGACTCGTCCGAGAAGGTACCCCTGTCCGAGATGCGCTCCCTCGCCGCATAATCAATCCCAATCAAAGCACCCACAAAGGTCATCACCTCACCATACGCCACCAGCACACTTGAGTGGATCTCACCTCTAGGGGTGACCCAAAAACCCATATAGAGGAGCGCCATACCGCAGGTCACCAAGAGGATCGCCAGCCAGAGGCGGAGCGTTTGAGGGTCCCTAGGTCGTAGATCTATCGTCATCATCCTACAAACTGCTAGAGAGGTTATAGACCATCGCCTCAAAACAGGGGCACACCTTGATCCACTCCTCAGAAGTCACCTGACCGTCCCCATTCCGATCTGGACTCAGGTCCCGATGCCCCACCACCATCGCATTCGGGTAAAGACGCTTCAGCTCATAGATCAATTGCGTGAGCATCTGACGCTGTTCCGCGGTTCGCGTATCACACGGACGCATCTCTTCATCCAGCCCACCTTCATAGCAGATACCGATCGAATAACGGTTATACCCCTTGGCATGAGCCCCCACCATTGAGACTGGTCGCATAGCAAAGAGGTCCCCCTCACGCGTAATATAATAGTGGTACCCCGACGTGCTAAATCCCCGGCGCTGATGGTCTTTGATCAACTGAGGGGGAAAATATCGCCTCCCCCGAGGCGTGGCACTACAGTGGATCACCAGCAGGTCAATCCGCCGCTTCGCCCGTTCCAGCTGATCCGCCCTCGTCAGCTGCTCCCACTCTCGTGGCCTTGTATAAAGTGTTTTCATAGTATATATATTATTGAGTGAACTACTATTTCCTTTCGACAGCACAAAGGTACCACACCCCCCACCCGTGCTCGCTCCCTCCTGAGCCGTAGCGTACCCCCCTCCGCCCTACCGCTCACTCCAGTGCCCTCCCGGTAGGGAGGCGGTACCTTATCGGACAAGTCGGACAGGTCGGACGAGTCGGACGGCCCCAGCTAGCTAACACACCAGCTACCACATCTAGCCACCACAGCTAGCACCCACACTAGCACCCACACTAGCTACCACACCAGCTACCACAGCTAGCTACCACAGCCAGCTACCGCAGCCAGCTACCACACCAGCCACCACAGCCAGCCACCACACTAGCTACCACAGCCAGCTACTACAGCTAGCTACCACATCAGCGAGCGCCCATCGAGCGCGGCGTCCGACTCGTCCGACCTGTCCGACTCGTCCGACTTGTCCGATAAAGGTACCCCCGCCCCCCCGCCACAGGTACCTCCGACACCCCCGCACCCCCGCAATAGGTACCCCCACCCTCACTCTATCTCCTATAATATTGGTACTTTTGTCCTATACACCATCTATACTATATTATATATGAGTCACACATTTTTATCACCTAAGGGAGGGTATCGCTCACTGAAGGCGTATCAGGTGGCGGTACTGATCTATGATATCACCTATTATTTTGTGACTCATTATCTAAATAGCAGCGACCGCACAGTCGACCAAATGATACAAGCAGCTCGGTCAGGCAAACAAAATATTGCAGAAGGGAGCAAAGCTTCCACCACCTCTACGGAGACAGAAATCAAACTGACCAATGTGGCGAAGGCAAGTCTTGAAGAACTATTAATCGATTACGAGGATTACCTTAGAGTCCATAGACTACCATTATGGGACGAAACTCATGAACGGTACCAAATGGTTCGTGAATATGCAAGAAGCGAACGCATCAAGGTAGATTATTTAGATCAACTCCCAAAACTGAATAATGAGGAGATCGCCAACCTCTGTATCACGCTCATCCACCAAGCTACATTCTTGCTCAGAAAGCTAATCAATCGACAACAAGAACAATTCCTAACCCAAGGCGGAATTAGAGAGCAGATGTCGCGTGCACGCCGACAATATCGGGAAGAGCAGCGGAGATAGGAGGGGGTGCCTTATCGGTGGGGGTACCTAATCGGACAAGGGCGGTACCTAATCGGACAAGTCG
>NZ_KV820654.1:46779-59757 GCF_001815465.1 Porphyromonas sp. HMSC077F02
GGACAAGGGCGGTACCTAATCGGACAAGTCGGACAGATCAGACAAGTCGGACGAGTCGGACGGCCCCAGCTAGCTACCACACCAGCTACCACAGCGAGCCACCACAGCGAGCTACCACAGCTAGCCACCGCAGCTAGCTACCACACTAGCCACCACAGCTAGCTACCACAGCTAGCCACCACAGCTAGCTACCACAGCTAGCTACCACCGCCAGCCACCACAGCCAGCTACCACAGCCAGCTACCACACCAGCCACATCAGCTAGCTATCACACCAGCTACCACAGCGAGCCACCGCAGCTAGCTACCACACCAGCCACATCAGCTAGCTACCACAGCGAGCACCCATTGGGTGCGGCGTCCGACTTGTCCGACCTGTCCGACTCGTCCGACTTGTCCGATTAGGTACCGCCCTTGTCCGATAGAGGTACCTCCGCCACATAGCAGTGGCCCTCGGCACCGCGAATGCGGTACCGAGGGCCACTTATTTATATGGGGGGGCTAGTTACTTAGCCACACGAGAGATCACAGCACGGCTGCAACGTGGGTCGTCGTAGAACATATTCTCTACGCCACCGTTGGACTCGCGGATCAGGCGGTCTGGGTCGATGCCTTGCTCGTTAACAAGGAAGTCGATCACCACCTTAGAGCGCTGCTCGCTGAGGAACTGGTTGCGCTTTGAAGAACCGGTACCACGGTCGGCATAACCAGCGATCACAAACTTCGCATTTGGCTCACGACGCATTGCCTCAGCTAGGTAGCCTAGGTTCACCTTATCCTTATTAGAGAGGTCCCACTTATCGATCACGAAGGTCACGAGTAGTGGACCAGCGATGATCGTCTCCTTAGCCTCCTCTACGACAGCTTGACTAGCTAGCTCATCACGGAGTGCCTGATTAGCACGCTGTAGCTCGTTGACACGGTTACGAAGGGTGTTGAGTAGCTCCTCATTGTAGGTCACTACAGTGGTGTGGCTACGGTTCCAGCCACGGCCAGGGATATTGTAGGTCAGACCCAACTGTGCCTGTAGGATACCCTCGCCCCAGCGACCACCGATCTGACCATCAAAGCGGTCATTGGCATAGAAAGCATCGGCAGAGAGATGTAGCCAAAGAGCATCAGAAAGACGGCAGGCAGCGATCAGACCACCATTGATAGTGGCCTCGTTGCTCTTATCACGATAGACCATCTTGTGATCCTCCATCACCGCAGCGTTGTTGAACGAGTGTCCCCAACCGATACCTAGGTAAGGCATTAGGTGGAACACACGGTTCTCCTTGTAGCCACCGAAGAGGTTCACCACGTCAAATAGCACATCTACAGAGCTATTGAGGTACTGCATCTTAGTATCGTACATATCATAGCCGACACGCTTGGTAGCTGCCTCATTCACCTTACCAGCGATATGACCCTGCTTCATCATAGGATCCACGATAAAGCCTTGGTAGTTGCCAGGGATATTCTCGGTATGACCCGAAACGCCCTTCAGCTCCCAGCCAGTAAAGCGGGCACGTACAGCGATGGTTGGGGTAAACCACTTACCGAATGCTACTGTAGCAGCAGGGGTGAGGCGGTCCACAAAGTCCATCTGCTTATTGTGGTCACCAAAGAGCATCTGGGCACCACCCTGAAGGGTGATGAACCAGTTATCGCCAAAGTGATTGGTCTCCACCTTGTACTTATCATCATTGTAAGTCACCACCTTAGTGGAGTCGGTGGCGAACTCGCTCACCACCTCGCTCTGAGCAGCGGCCCCAATAAAGGCCACTGCTGAGAGTCCGAGGACTGAAATGAATTGTCTGATATTCATATACTATCTTGATTTACTATTATTTCATATTCTTATACTTATTCCACTCAGCATCGCTCAGGTCACGGACACAGCGCACATACCCCTTCCAAGTATCACTCTGACTACCATATCCCGGAGCATCTTTTGACATAGGATAGGCTAAATCATTATCAACTCGCATAAAAAACTGCGATTCAACATTATCCTCATCCTTTGATAAAATAGTACTACTCCATGTAATAAAAACGGCATCTGTACTTCGCTTGTTAGCTATCCGGTTGAAATAGTTAGTATTAGGAACACCTAAACCAATCATCGCCAATTCAGTCATATTGGGCAGTCTCCACTTACCCAGATCGGAGAAATCTCTCTCTTCATGGTACTTACTACAAGGGCTCACACCATAGTTTAGTTGCTCTCTAATATCTGCAAATTTCCACCTAAATGGTTTAGCATCAATATCATAATCAGAACTTCCTACATAATTCTTGGAGAGTCTAAAGCCCTTATAATAAAGTCGCATAGCAGCATCCTTTTCATTGTGTCTAGGTAACTCCTTGTCAGCATAAGCAAATCGAGAAGCTGAAGCACCAACGTGATCGTATCCAACGAATACGCCTCCAAAATCCTTACTCTTAGCTGTCCACTGAAGAGTATCCGACACATTGGGGATAAATTTAAAAAACTTATTTGCATTCCCCACATAGTATTTATCATCGAAGTTGTATGAACGTCCTGAAGGGTCCTCAATACTAGACTTTTCAATAATACCAAGGTCTCTAATTAAGCGTACAGTACTTCTAGTTTGATCAAGAGAAAACTTGTACCCATTTCTAAATTGCCACAATGGAGCTGCTGAAACGATGTCTTTTGATATACAAACCGTATTGGAAGTATAATCATCAAACCATGTGGATGTGTATAAGAGAAGAGGATTCTTAAATGTCGCATCCAATGGGGCTTTTAACCGTGCATAACTAGGCAATGACTGTTCTAGTAACACGAGCAACTCTGCCTCCAACTGTGATGGAATATACCACTTTAGCTCATTTGTCTGGAACTTACCATCCCTATTAACATCTCTATTACGAAGGTAGGGTGTCAAGTTAGCATACTTTCTGTCATTAAATGTGACACCATTAGCAAGTCCTTTTGTGCGCTGTTGCCAAATTCTCTCTGCCTGCTTAGGGTATCCTCCATAGCCTCTCTGATCATTCACAAAGACAAAGCCAGTGGTTGCATCAGCTTTCTCCTTAAGCCAATTAGCATACCCTTCAATTCCTGACTTCTTATCAACATAATAGTCAGAAGTTCCTAGGACATTAACCGTATTAATCCAGCCATTAGCAGTATGCTTATTACCGTATCTCGTTATTGAGCTAGGAGCCCTGAAATACCAACGAGTATTAGGTGTCTCATCAATCGACTCCACACCCCAAACTCGGATACCCTCAGGAGCTTCGGTAAAGAAGGTCTTGATAGAGTGCTGGCTCAGGGATACATAGGTTCCCTCAGTGAAATGACTCTGACGATCTGCTGAAGTGTGGATATTACCAGCCAAGAGGAAGAACTTACGGTCAGGAGCGTTAGCAAAGGTCTTCCAAAGAGTAGGATCTTTTTTATCAGCTGTTCTAGACTCCTTGGTCGGATACTTAATTGGATCCCAATCGTAATAAAACTCATCCACAAAGAGGGTGATACAAATCGCATTATTTCTATCAAAAAGAGGGTTAGGATTGGTTAATAGCCAAGCGAAAAATTGCTCTACGGTCAGAGTCTTTCCCCAATACGTTGCTGTAGATGCTCCTTTACCTGACTCTTCAGTATCAGAATAAAGTACCTCTGGGAGATTATCAGCATCAAATCCGCCACCCACAGGTGGTTTATGGACATAGATACGAATCCAATCATTGTCCACTTGTTTATTCTCGGGCACACCACTCTTTCGTGCTGTTTCAGCTTCATTCATGGTATATGTAACCAGCTTTAGTGGCTGGAAAGGAGTTTGAACCATAAACTGCAACTTAGCACCGTCCTTCAGCTCCCTATTGCCCGCACTCTTAAAGACGTCAAAATCTGCAGCAGAAAGCAACATAGTACGCTGTTCATAGTGGCTATCAAGCTGATAAACAGGCTTATTCCCAATTACGGTGCCACCTTCAACGGAGGAATTGGGTTCATCAAGTTTATCAGCTGATTTAGCCTCCACTATAATATTATCCACACCGTTGATAGTGATGGTATAATTATAGTGGGTTGCTGATTCAATGAAATAGTTATTGATCTTTTTGAAATCCTCCACAGTAGGGTTAACCCAATCACTAACCCCACTAAAATCGCCAAGGACTACCGTATAGGTAATGTAAGCTTGCTGATCATTGCCATCTTTCCGTATCGTAAGATCAGCCTCCATCACAAAAGTAGTTGCGTCATCTGGAGCATACTCCCAAGCACCATTCTCTACAGTACCATCACCGAGATCTTTTTTTACCCTCTTTTGGCGTAGGTCAAAGGCAGTAAAACCAGACTTAGCATCCTTCTTTTGCAACTGTGAGGTGGCGATATCATCTCCCGTAATTTTTCTCTTACATTCGGGATAGTTAGGAATCAAGTAGCCCTCTGCGTGAAACGAATTGGTCTCCTCGTCAACTAACATCTGAACAGACGGACTAGATAACTCTTTAATATCATCTTGATTCTTAACTATCGCATTGTAAATGTCGGTGCGAGTAGGAATATTTTGAAAGTGGTAGCTAACCGCATTAATGGTCACTCCCTCACCCGCCTTTATGGATGTAGTAATCTTAGCGATAAAAGGCACCAGCTGGATACTCACTTTACCAGCTTTAATCTGATCTTGAGTTACAGGTTGTACCGCATACATTAGAGGAGATTCGTACCGCTCAGTAGAGGCAAATTCATGATTGCTATTATTGGTATTAAGACGTAATCCTTTCAGCTCGTCTAGTGTCTTAATAGCCTTAAGCATAGCGTCAGTGTAGTCCTCACCAGAATCAGCGTCCTCAATGGCAAAATTATCTGAGACGAAATTGGCAAGAGCCACAACAGTCACATCACCGCCAGTTTGTTTCACTTGAAATGTGAGTCTATTACCAAGTTCTCCTTTAGTCTTAGTACCTCCAAATGGTATGCCCTTACCAACAGATCCACCATCACCAGTAGCAGGACCATCTAGGGCGATGAAGCCAAAGTCCTTCTTAGGATCGTGGCTAATGAGCACATCCCCAATGATATCACCGTGAGTATCAAATACCCACACTGCAAGGTCCTCAATTCTATGTTCATCAACTGGGCGTAGGTGTGAGCGTAGATTCACCTCATCGTAGTCCTTGATCGTGAAGGTGACATCTAGTGCGTTAGGACCACCCTCCTCCCCATAGAGATCTATGGTTCGCTCGTTCTGACAAGCAGCGAGGGCGAAGAGTGCCACCACAGTGGCAGCGAATAGTTTCAAATATTTTGTTACCATTATATTCTTATTTATCTATGTAATATAAATAGTTCAATTTAGTCGAATGGGGGAATATTAATATCCACCGTGAAGAACGAGTTAGATCCGAACTCAACACCGATCTTAGGAGCTACTCCACCATTGGTACGGAAGTGACAACCATCATTCTTAGGGAAGATAGTGCCATTGGGCTGTATCTTGGCTTTAGATTTCAGTTTTTGAACGCTTTCATCCCAAAGACCTGTTTTCTTATTGAAGACTCTCCAAGTAATGGTGATATTAAAAGGCTTGTTATCAGTAGGTTTCATTGGACGGAACCATACGGGCACTACCTGACGCTTAGCTCCAGCGGAGAAGTCTAGATCACTCAATACATAGGTTACTTTATTCACACTATTATTTGCTTGAATGGTCCATGGTTTAGGGTCATTTGCATAGACATCATTGGTAAAGTGTGACCCTCCGAAAGCCATACCATTGGATTCTACGATTAGCTGAGGGTGTATGCTCTTATCTGGATCCTTTGAGTTGGCATCATAGCCCTCCTCTCCAAGGAGATTGTCGAACTCAATAAGGAACATATTTCCAAAAAGCCTAAAATCAATGGTACCACCACCGTTCACATCAACATAACTCCAAAGGTGGGAAAGCTCACCTTTCTTGTAGCTGGAGATCAATGGCCATCCCACTTCGGGATTGGTCATATCTACCTTACCCTCATTTGCTACTTCGGTACGGATCACTGCACAGAGAGGTAGGGAAGAACTAGCATTGGTGATAAAGGCGCCCTTAGTGGCATTCTTAGTATTTGCACCACTGGTGGCAAAATACTTCACCTTGTTATCCTTTACGTTGGTATCTTGATAGGGAACAGTGAGTTCACCTTTGTTGGAGCTCGTCAATTTTAGAGTGGTTTGCTTTGCCACTGTTTCAGTCGTTTCTTGCAGATAAACAAGCATTTGAAGTTCATCAGTAGCTTTACCCCAAATAATTTTACTTGGAGAGTCCTCGGCGTCACCACCTACAAATAGAGCTCTTGGTCCTGCACTGTTACCTGAAAAAGCAGCAGTCACGTGAGCATACTTTTGCTCCTCAGGGGCTACCGAACGGTTGCAAGCAGTAGTACTCACCAGCAACGTAGCAACACCAAGAAGCGTATAGAAAACTTTTTTAGTCATACCTTTCTTTCTAACTTAAATACATAAACTAACTGAATAGGTCTTTCTCTTATGATAAGGAAATAGCTGTTGAAATGAATTGATCATCCAAACAAATCACTGATATCCCCATCACCACCTGGATTCAGACCTGGCTCAGACTCATCCTGCACGTTACCACTGGCGGTGGCTTGGGCTAGGAAGGCCTTTTCGATCCGCACCTCCTCTACGGAGAGGGTAGGCGCCTCGTACTTCTTGTTTTGTTTCATAATTTCTCTGATTTTAATTCTTATTGTTATTTTCCTTTTTTCTTTAGTTTACCTTTTCTGGCGCCTTGTCCATAGCCATAGCCGTAACCATAGCCATAACCGTAGCCGTAGCCACGTTTGCGGAACTCTGCGCCATTGAGGATCAGGTGCATATTGGGGAGGAGCGACTCATCATAGATGCGCTGGATATCGGGGAGTACCCGCCTATCGGTCACACCCGAGCGGATCACGAAGAGGCTCATATCCATACCTCTTGATACGACCGCCGCATCGGCCACTGCCACGAAGGGCACAGAGTCGAAGAGTACAAAGTCGTAGTCGGCACGTAGGGTGGCGATCAGTTGGTCAAACCGCTCATCCATCAGCAGCTCTACAGGATTGTAGACCTCACCACCAGTGGAGAGGAATTGTAGATTGGGCAGCTCGGCATCGGGCTGTACCATCATGGGTGACAGCTCTGAAGTGGGGTCGAGGATATAGTCACTCACCCCTGCCCCTGTGAGCTGAAGACGGCGGGAGAGGCTCGCCTTACGTAGGTCGAGGTCCACCAATGCTACCCGCTTGCCTAGGAAGGCGAGAGAGCGGGCGAGGTTGTAGGAGACGTAGCTCTTACCTGCCCCTTCGAAGAGGGAGGTGAGCATCACTGTACGACCACCCTCAGCCCCTTGTATATTACGTAGGCGGAAGAGGAGACTGGTACGAAGGATGCGGAACGCCTCTGTGCTGGCATCATCGCCTTGAGCGGCAATGCCGTGTATGGTGTGCTTCTGCTGTAGTGGATCGGCTGGCGTCACACCCAGCAGTGGGATAGAGAGGGCCTCTTCTAGCTCCTTCTTGCTACGAACCTTATTATCGCTCACCAATTGGATCACGAAGACAAAAGTAGTCAGCACCAAAGCGGCCAAGATCGCGATGGCGATACTCTTGGTACGATTGGGGCTAATGGGTTGATAGCCGGTATAGAAGTCGATCACCTTGGCATTGGTCTCGGCCGTTGCCTGGTTGAGGGAGTTCTCCTCACGCTTCTTGAGTAGGAATACGTAGAGGTCGGCCTTGATCGATTGCTGACGTGCGATATCAAGGGTACCGAGGTCACGATAAGGCTGCGACTTCATATTATTGATCGCTACCCCTTTGGCATTCTTCATCTGCCGGAGCGAGAAGTTCTTGGAGCTGATGAGGTTGTCAATCGCCGTGGTGATATTGCCCTTGAGGAGACCCAAGGTCTGGTCGAGCTCCTTCACCACAGGGTTATTGCTACTGCCCTCTTGTCCGATTTGGTCGCGACGGATCTTCATCTCATTGTACTGAGCGATCTGGCGACCGATGGTGGGCTCCACAATATCCTCACCTGGGAGGAGGCTCTGCTGGCTCTGCGGATTGGCGATGGCGGCACGAACCGAGCGGAGCAGTGATAGCTCACGCTCTACCTGACTGATCTCTACCGCATTGACGCTCCCCACCTCGAGGGCGGTGACATCAATCGCCTCACTCTGTGCCTCGGCTAGCTTCTGCTCTACACTGCCTAGCTCCTCACTCATCGCCACGATACGGTCGTCGATGAATTGAGCGGTCTTGCGGGCGCTCTCATTTTTATCGTCTATCGCCTCCTCATTATAGACCTCTACGAGTGCCTTGAGCACCTGCTCTGCACGGTAGGGGTGGTTATCTTTGATTTGGAGTTCCAGGATACGGGTCATCTTCTGTGGGTCGGTGGTCAGAGCCCCTACATAGCGAGAGGCAACGGCCATCACTGGCCACTTGGTCACCTTGATGGTGGTTCCCTTGGTTTTCGACTCCTCAAAGGTGTCGGTAGCAAGTACCGTTAGTGGTCCATAAGGGGTTGGCGTTGTTTTCCCTAGAGGTAAGGTGAGGCACTTCTTTGGCTCAGGAAATCCTTCGATCTCTACTTGATTATCCCCTAGATAGGTCATTTCAAGTACAAAGGACTGGGAGGAGAGACTATCGACCGTCACGAGACGCAGTGGGGTCTTATTGTATAGCTCTATGTAGCGGAGGTTGCGCTTGACTTGGTAACTAACATCGGCACCTGCGCGCTTCACCGCCTCAGCCATCAGCATCTTGGAGCGGAAGATATAGACCTCGTTATTGAGGGTGTTATTGCCCCTCCGTGAACCGACCTCTAGATCGACATTCATATCGGCACGAGGGTCCTTGATCATCACCTGTGCACCGCTAGAGTAGATCAGTGGTCGCCTTGCCACCCAATACCACGATGCAGCGACGAAGAAGAGGATCACCGCCACGTACCAGTACCACTTGGAGAGGAGGTAACGGAAGAGGTCGATCGCATTGAGGCCTGTCGCCCCATTGACTTTGGTGGCTCCCTGCTGATGTATGTTAGGATTATTACTCATCTATTCTCTTAATGCTTATCTCTTGAACTGCATCACTGCTACCATCACGGAGACGGGTAGTGTGATCAAACTGGCCACACGACTAAAGATACGCCAGAAGGTATCTTCCTTTTCGTCGGTCACATATCTCGGTGGCACGTAGATCATATCGCCTTGCTGTAGGTAAAAGGCAGGGCTACTGATCACCTCGGTGCTCTTGACGTTATTGGGGATCATGATGTAGCTATCACCCGACTTGCGGAGTACCAACACCTGCTCGAAATCACCTTTGTCATTAATGCCTCCCGACATCGCAATCGCCTCGAGGAGGTTGATGCTCCCCGACTCCACGGTATGCTTGCCTTGAGTGAGGCTCCCTAGGGTGTAAAAGCTAAAATCAGCATACTCGGCATAGACCTTAGGGTCGGCGAGGTAACCGCCATTGATGATCGCTTTGGTAATGGAGTTTTGCAGCTCGTCGATGGTCATTCCACCCGCTTGGATCATCCCCAACACAGGGAAATTGATCATCCCTTTTTGATTAACGCGATATACGTTTTGGCGATCCACACCACTGCCACCATACTCTTGGCTTCCTACCGTTCCATCCTTGGAGACTTGCACCTGAGAGGTGGCTGACTGATTGAAAGGCGCGGCCAACTCTAGTCGCGAACTACTCACTACAATACGGATGTTGTCCTCGGGCTTAATGGCAGACTTGGAGTCGTAGCGTGCTTTGTACTCACGTAGATACTCCATATCCTGCAAGTAGGTGATATCTTTGACCGATTTGCACGAACTTACCAGGAGAAGCACCATCAGCATCCCCCAAAGGGATAAATTATTGACAATATTTTTCATGCTACAAAGGTAGGAAAAATTAATTAATGAAGTGAGTGAATGGTGACGAAATTAAAACTTCTTAAAGCTAAGGATCGAGAGACTGGTCTTCCAGATAATGGAGAGATCCCTCATCAGGCCAGGGGACTTGATATAATCAAGGTCCATCTCGAGGCGGTGGAGCATCTTGGCGAGGGTATCGGTATAGCCATTGTAGAGGGTGGCTTCGCTGAAGACGCCGGGACGCATCTCATAGAGCTCTTCGTAGCGGGGGTCGGCCTCCATAATCTGATCGATAAAAAACTTTCGCTCGGGGCGATACCCTACAAAGCTCATATCGCCACGTAGGATATTCCATAGCTGTGGAAATTCATCGAGGTGGTGGTTGCGGATAAAGGCGCCTACCTTGGTGAGGCGTGGATCCTGCCCCTCAGTAGCACAAAGCTGTGGGCGACCACCTTTTTCGGCATCGATCCGCATGCTCCTAAACTTATAAAGGGTGAAGGGCTTGCCCCCTTTGCCAATACGCTCTTGCTTAAAGATAGGGGAGTGCTTGTCTTCACGCCATACGAGGAAGGCAATCACCAAAATAGGAAGTCCAAAGACAAGTAGCCCGCCGAGGGCAATCACGATGTCGGAAAACCGCTTGATCGCTCTATAGGCCAATGATGAGTTAGAGCTAGCGACGGTCTCTTCTACCTCTGCCTCCCGTGCAGGGCAGGTGAGACTTACGGCTCTATCTCCCTTGATTCGTTCTTCTTCTTCTCTCTCGTTTTAGAGACTGGTCCAAGTAATCATTTTCATAGTGTTCTAACTTACGTTGCTATCACAGATAGCTGGATAAGTAGTCTATTATATTATTGTTTCAATACTTCTTGATAAATCTCTACGCAGCGGTCGGTCATGGCATCGATGGTGAAGAGTGATTCGAACCTTGCTCTTGCTTGATCGGCATAGGCTTGGTAGCCCGGTTCGCTGGAGCAGATCTCCTCTACTGCTTGTGCCAATGCCCGACCATCCCTCACCGGTACCGTACGACCGGAGTCGTGGTCTTTATTGACCCATGCTACCCCACTCTCGGGAATCTGGGTGCTGACCACAGGCTTACGGTGGCTCATCGCCTCTACTTGTACAATGGCAAACGCTTCGTTTTTGGTGATGGAACTGAGGACAAAGAGGTGGCACGCCTCTAGGTAGGCCACCTTTTCTTCGTCGGTGATGAAGCCGAGAAGCTTCACTTTATTGGTCAGCCCCTCTGCCTCGATCTGCTGCTGTAGCTTCTGTTCGAGGGGTCCTCGCCCTGCGATGAGCACCACATAATCATCGCTCAGGTGCGACGCCATATCAATCAGGTACTCTATCCCTTTGTAGGGAACAAGTCGACCGATGGTGAGGAGGAGTCGCTTTCCTTGGTACTTGGCTTGTATCTTTTGCACCAATTCTGCATTGGGATGCTTATCGGGAATCCCAATCGGTAGGTAGGTGAGCTTGGAGCGGTCGCGAAGGCCTCTCGCCACCTGTGGGCTCTCAGCTACATAGATAGGAGTGGTGCCGACCACTTTATCTGCCCGCTGAAGGAGCCAATCCTCTATCGGCTGGTACATTTTGTACAACCATGGACGCACCAAGACATCGCTATGCCAGTGCAATACCACTTTTCCTTGGTAACCGGAGTGCTTGAGCACCCAGCCAGCCATAGGATCGGGGTGGTGAATGTGAATCAAATCGTAATGCCCTTGGATCTCACGTAGCTTGCTGAGCAACTGGGGTGAGAAGGTGGTGCCAAACTTCCTGAAGAGGGTTTTGCTGATGAAGGTGGTACCCCCATCAATATGCGCCACCTCTTTGGAAGGACCCGCATCATAACTGCTGCAAAGTAGGTCGCAATCGATTCCACGAGTGGGTAGAGTATCCCGAAGGAGCTCCATCACCTTTTCTACCCCGCCTCTGACTGGGTAAAATTTTCCAAACTGTAGAACTTTCATGAACCGCTTTATCCGCTTAATTTGTTACCTCAACCTAGCAATATTCCGCTCTATGAGCCGTCAATAGTGGTATCTGGTTACATTTCATTCACATATTCACGACACAAAGGTAGAAAAATATGTAATACCAGCCAAATAAACACCACACTATTTTAAGGGGGCATCTTTCTGCAGCACCTTACAAATGTATTGCAACAACGGTGCAGACCGCACAATCGTCAAGCAAAATCACGGGCTGGGTGCCTATCTCGGGGGTGCCTATCTCGGACAGGGGCGGGTGCCTAATCGGACAAGTCGGACAGGTCAGACAGATCGGACAAGTCGGACGGCCCCAGCCTCAGAGAACACAGCTAGTGCGGCGTCCGACTCGTCCGACTCGTCCGACTTGTCCGACCTGTCCGATAAAGGCACTCCCGCAAAGGCACTCCCGCAAAGGCACCCCCGCAAAGGCACCCCCGCAAAGGCACCCCCGCCCCACCCTCATGGTTGCCCCATATAGTGGACAATCAGCTGTTGCTGAAGGGTGGTGAAGCTCCGCTTGCGGGGGTTCCAATTGACCGCTTCTAGGGCGGCACGCAGTTTGGGATAACCGGCGATCTCTCGGCGTAACGCCCGACTGGCACTCTTGGGGGTGATGTCGGGGAAGTAGAGGCAGGCGGTGGACTTCACCCCCTGGGCTCGGGATAACTCCTCAGGCAAAGGCGGTAACTTAGTTGGGATTAATTCGGTGTCACTTACCCCCTTTGGAGAGGTCATTTTGAAAAACTGTAATTCGTTCATAGCATTGATATAGAGATGTTTATGAAAAATCTGTTGATCACTCACTCCGCAAAGATAGCAACAAATAACATACTATGCAAATATCATTCGCATATAAAATTATTATCTGCTCCGTAGTGGTCTTTAACTGAGTTGCAACTAAGCATTTGCTTTGTTGCAACTAAGCAAATGACGAGTTGCAACTCGCCGATCGCTTAGTTGCATCTCCACTTTTGTGAAGAAGCGGGGGCTTATCGGGGAGGCACCTTATCGGACAGTGGGCAGGTACCTAATCGGACAGTGGGCGGTACCTTATCGGACAAGTCGGACAGGTCAGACAGATCGGAC
>NZ_KV820654.1:59857-70483 GCF_001815465.1 Porphyromonas sp. HMSC077F02
TCGGACAAGTCGGACGGCCCCAGCCTCAGAGAACCCAGCTAGTGCGGCGTCCGACCTGTCCGACTTGTCCGACTTGTCCGACTCGTCCGAGATAGGCACCCCCGATAAGGCACCCCCGATAGGCACCCCCGCCACCCTCGCCACAGATATTTTTTGTAGCTTTGTGTATGATTACAATTGAGGCTTGTGTGGATTCGGTGGCTTCGGCCATCGCAGCGGAGCGGGGCGGGGCTCATCGGTTGGAGCTCTGTGCATCGCTGGCGGAGGGTGGCACCACCCCCTCCTTGGGTATGTTTCGTGAGGTGGTAACGGCGGTGAAGATCCCAGTTTTCCCGATCATTCGTCCTCGTGGTGGCGACTTTGTCTATACCACACGTGAGATAGCGGTGATGGTACAGGATATTGAGATACTGAAGATGGTGGGAGCGGCTGGCTTTTCACTAGGGGCACTCACGGAGGATGGTGAATTGGATTGGCTCACCAATAAGATTCTGATCAAGGCGTGTGGCAAACTGCCGGTGACCCTTCATCGTGCCTTCGACCGCACGGAGAATCTTCAGGCATCGCTAGAGGCGGCGAAATCGCTCGGCTTCCGTAGGGTGCTCACCTCGGGCGGGGAGAGCTCGGCACCTAAGGGGGCGGAGACGCTGGCGCAACTGGTGAAGCAGGCGGGCAAGCGGATCACTATTATGGCAGGTACTGGTATCACCCCCGATAATGCGGCGGAACTGATCAAGAAGAGTAAGGTGAAGGAGATCCATGGTACTTTCTCCAGCGAAAAGGAGGGACTAACGAAGTACCGTCGGCCTGCCTTTCCGCCCTACTACCAACCTCAGATTGGAGAATATTCATTCAGAGAGTGCGACGAAGAGATGATCGCTACACTCATTAATAATATAGGCAGTGAAAAATAAGATTGATATTGTCCTCAGTCCGGAGCTGATTCCAGCCTACCGCCAGCCAGGAAGTGTGGCGGTGGTGATTGATGTGCTAAGAGCTTCCACCACGATTACTACGGCTATGGCGCACGGAGCCAAGGCGATCTACCCACTCGAGACGGTGGAGGAGGCGGAGGCTCGAGCCGCCGAAGGCTACCTAGTGGGGGCGGAACGAAATGTGGTGCGGTGCCCCTTTGCACAGTTTGGCAATGACCCAGCGGAGTATACCGAGGAGGCGATCGGGGGCAAGGAAATTTACTTTACCACCACCAATGGCACGCGCACCATCAAGGCGGCGATTGCCGAGGGGTATCGTGTGGTGGTGGGGACGTTTGTGAACCTCTCTGCGGTGGCCCGCTTTTGCCAAGGGCAAGATGTGCTGGCGATCTGTGCCGGGTGGCAAGGACGCCCCTCAAAGGAGGATACCCTCTTTGCCGCAGCCCTCTGCGACGCCCTCTCGGAGAGCCACGAGGTGGTGACCGATGTGTCGCAGATGATGGTGGAGCTATGGCAGGCACACAAAGGGTCGCTGACGGAGTACATCAAGGAGAGTAACCACTACCCACGCATGGTGAAGGCGGGAAAGGAGGGGGCACTCGACTTCTGCCTCACGATAGATGCGATGGAGGTGCTGCCGATTACGGAGCTGGAGGGAGAAACGATCAAACTGGTTCGCCATGAGTAGATCGACACAACTTGCTTCTCTACTGGCATGCTTTGCACTACTGCTGGCGAGTTGTGGCACGAGCAAGACCACGCAAGTGACGCTCCCAAAGGTGCAGGGCAATAATGCCTACAACCGCTATATTGAGCAATATGCTGGCATTGCATTGGAAAACCAAAAGAGCTATGGTGTCCCCGCTAGTATCACACTCGCCCAAGGACTGCTAGAGAGTGGCGCAGGGCAAAGTCGTCTCGCCACGGGTGCCAATAACCACTTTGGCATCAAGTGCCATAGGTCGTGGCGAGGTAGTCGCACTTTTCACAATGACGACCGCCCGAATGAATGTTTTCGTGCCTACGACCGTGTGGAGGACTCCTTTAAAGACCATGGGCAGTTTCTCCAACAACCTCGTTACCGCTCCCTACAGCGACTCGACCCCACGGACTACAAGGGGTGGGCTAGAGGTCTGCAACATGCGGGCTACGCCACGGACCGAGGATATGCCAATAAGCTGATCAAAATCATTGAGGATTATCAGCTCTACCTCATCGATGAGGGCAACACCTCTCGTCGCTACCAATATGCACAGAAGAGTGCCCCAAAGAGGGAAGCACAGAAGAAGCCACGGCCTGAGCTACCCACTACATCGGCGGGCGAACGGGTGGGCTACTTTAGCTATGGACTCCTATATATATTAGCGGGAGAAGATGATTCGCTCAGTGCGATTGCTCGCGACTTGGGTATGTCGGAACGAAAACTAACGGAGTACAACGACCTCCCAGCAGGATACCCCCTTGAGAAGGGGGATATCATCTACCTGGAGCCAAAGCATAAGCGAGCCACCCCACCCCACTTTGAGCACCGCATACAAGTGGGTGAGTCGATACACCGTATCGCCCAGACCTATGGCATCCAGCTCAAGTCGCTCTACCAGCTCAATAACCTCACGCCCGAGTACCTCCCAATGGAGGGCGATATCCTCCGCCTACGGTAACTAGCGGGGGTGCCTTGGCGGGGGTGACTCGGCGGGGGTGCCTGTATCGGACAAGTCGGACAGGTCGGACGAGTCAGACAAGTCGGACGCGCCGAGCAAGATCGGCGACACAGGACCCCCCTCCGCACCCGACAGGGTGCCACTCAGATAGCCCCTGGTCGGAGGGGGCAAACGCCCCCGAACGACCAGCGGGAAACGAATCGGCAATATATTAATCGACCCTTGTGGTCGCACAAGCCGATGCAGGTGCGACCGCAAGGGTCGTGGAATTTGGGGCTCGTTACCCCGCCGGTCTTCGGCTCTGCGAGCCTCGACCGGGGGCTAGCTGAATGGCACCCTTCGGGTGCTCCATTGCGGCGTCCGACTTGTCCGAGATAGGCACTCCCGCAAAGACACTCCCTCCGCACCCGACAGGGTGCCATTCAGATAGCCCCTGGTCGGAGGGGGCAAACGCCCCCGAACGACCAGCGGGAAACGAGAAATTCCAAATTAATCGACCCTTGCGGTCGCACTTGGAAGGGGTTTGTGCGACCGCAAGGGTCGTTGGATTTGGGGTTCCTCTCAACCCGCCGGTCTTCGGCTCTACGAGCCTCGACCGGGGGCTAGCTGAGTGGCACCCTTCGGGTGCTCCGGCTCTATCACCTATCTATTGGGCCGTCCGACCCGTCCGATCTGTCCGACTTGTCCGACTTGTCCGATTAGGTACCCCCCCCTTGTCCGATTAGGTACCGCCCCCCGATAAGGGGGGCTCCAAAGGCTAAAAACCTCTAACTTCTTGGAGAGTTAATCGGAAATGGTTATCTTGCACTTAGTTAGAGAAATTTGGAGTAGAATCAGATAATAATGGATAATAAGTTATACCGCCCAACTCATCTATTCCTAGGGACTATTGCACTATTGCTTGCTATGGGAGTCAGCTCTTGTGGCTTGCTCTCTCCGCAGTCCAAGGAAGCAGACAGCTATGGTCATGAGCCAGCTAAAAAACAGACCCTTCTGGTCGGCACCTATACCCAAAATAGGTCAGAGGGGCTCTACTCATTTAGCTTTGACCCACGCACCCTCAATGTGAAGCATCGCAGCACGCTCATCACCCCCAATCCTACCAGTCTGGCACTCGATAGGGAGCGGGGAATTATTTATACCGCCAATGAGCAATCGTCGGAGGCGATGGTGAGCTCACTACAACTTGATGGGGTGAGTGGTCGTCTCACGGCGATCAATAGCTCCTTTACCTTGGGTGGCTCTCCACGGTCGGTGGCGACAGATGGCCGTGGCAAGGTGGTCTCTGCTAATTATGATGCGGGCTCTATCACCCTATTTTTTGCCGATGAGGCGGGACTACTTGGTCAGCCCGATTGGCATATTCTACTGGGTCAAGAGGGAGAGTCGCACCCTAGCGACCTCTGCTTTTCGCCCAACGGCAACGAGCTCTTTGTGGTGGATGCGGGGCAGGACAAAGTGTATCACTTCAATGTCAGTAGCAAGAACCCACCACTCACCATTGATGTAGAGACGACCGACCTACCCAAGGGAAGTCGCCCAAAGAGCATCGCTATGGACTCGTCGGGTAAATTTTTATACCTACTCACGGAGCAAAACCCAGAGGTGATCCTCTATAAGCATCATCGGGGCAAACTCACTGAGGTAGAGAGATTTTCGCTAAGTGGTGACCCCCAAAGCCGTGGAGGTCAACTATGTCTCAGCCCAGATGGGCGTTACCTCTATGTATCGGAGTGGGGACGTGAGAGCCGAGTGACGATATTCAAGATAAATAAGTTGATGGGGCAGCTTACCAAGGCTGGGACACAGAGTGTAGGTCAGCAACCTATGGGCCTTGCCTTTAACCCTTCTGGTCGATGGCTTGCTGTGGCGTGCAAAAAAGCCAATAAGGTAGAGTTTTACAACTGTGATAGGGAGAGTGGTCTATTGCGAGCGCAGAAAGACCTCAGCATCACTATCGACCAGCCAGCTTGCTTGCTTTGGACCGAATAGCGGGCATCTTGATAAAATTGACGATATTTGCAGGAACATTCGGTCAGTTACTTTATTAAACCAACGCTTATGGATAGAGCGGAGCTTATACAAGAGATAGAGAGGAAGCGGAGCTTCCTCTGCGTAGGACTGGATAGCGACCTACGCAAGTTGCCTGCCTGCCTGCCTCAAAATGAGGAGGGGCTTCTCGCCTTTAATAAAGCCATCATTGATGCCACAGCGGCCTGTGCCGTGGCGTACAAACCTAATGCTGCCTTTTATGAGGCGATGGGTAGCCGAGGGGTGGCGGTACTGGAGCAGACGGTTAGCTACTTACAGCAGGAGCACCCTGAGTGCCTAGTAATCCTAGATGCCAAGCGGGGAGATATCGGCAATACTTCGGGGCTTTATGCCCGAGCTGCCTTTGAGGAGATGGCGGTAGATGCCATCACGGTGGCGCCCTATATGGGTGAGGATAGCATTGCCCCATTTATGGGCTATCCAGGTAAGTGGGTGGTGCTCCTTGCGCTGACCAGCAACAAGGGGTCGGCCGATTTTCAGCAACTACAGCTCTCCAATGGGGAGCGACTCTATGAGCAGGTGCTCCGCACTTCGCTCGAGTGGGGTACCCCCTCTAACATGATGTACGTGGTAGGGGCCACTCAGGCGACACACCTAGAGCATATCCGCACGATTGTTCCCGACCACTTCTTACTGGTGCCAGGGGTTGGAGCACAGGGGGGATCGCTTCGTGAGGTGGCTCAGTATGGGATGACCCGTGAGTGTGGGCTTTTGGTGAATAGTTCGCGTGGCATCATCTACGCTAGTTCTGAAGCGGACTTTGCAGAGGTGGCAGGAGCGAAAGCGGCCGAGCTACAGTCTGAGATGAGTGACTACCTACGTACCTACGCAGGTATATAAGAGATTAAAATGAAGTTTACAGCAAAAGAGATCGCAGACCACTTAGGTGGTGAGGTGGTGGGCAACCCTGATGTGGTGCTCACCGACTTCAGTAGTATTGAGAAGGGGCGAGAGGGGGCTCTCTCTTTTCTCTCCAATATGCAGTATGAGAGCTACCTCTACAGCACAAAAAGCAGTGCTGTACTGGTGAATCACGATTTTGAGCCTTCGCAAGAGGTGACGACCACGCTCATCAAGGTCCCCAATGCCTATACCGCTCTTGCCGAGCTACTAAAACTACGCAATGAGGCGGAGGAGAAGCCAATGGGGATCTCCTCTCTTGCCTATGTGGATCCGACAGCGGTGATCGGTGAGGGGGTTTATATTGGCCCCTTCTCCTATATTGGTCGCGACTCGGTGATTGGAGATGGGGTGAGGATTTGGCCCAATGTATTTGTGGGTGGCAGAGTGACCATCGGTGAGGGAAGCCGCCTCTATAGCATGGCGGTAATTTGCGACCATACCGAGGTGGGACGCCGTTGCGTGATCCACTCGGGGGCGGTGATCGGTGGGGATGGCTTTGGCTTTGCCCCTGATGCCGACGGCTACCACAAGATTCCACAGACGGGTCGGGTGGTACTGGAGGATGATGTGGAGATCGGTGCCAATGCCTGCATTGATAGAGCTGTGATGGATGCCACTGTGATTCGTAAGGGAGCGAAGATCGACAACCTGGTGCAGATTGCACACAACTGCGAAGTAGAGGAGCACACCGCCATCGCAGCACAGAGCGGGATAGCAGGTTCGACCACTATCGGTGCGTGGAATGTACTGGCTGGTCAGGTGGGTATTGCAGGGCACCTGAAGACGGCACCGCACGTTACTTTCGCTGCCAAGACAGGCGTACTAAGTGACATTAAGGAGCCTAATACCGTATGGTTTGGCTACCCCGCACAGCCACATATAAAGGCGATGAAAGCCTCGGCAAAGTTTGTCCAACTTCCAGAGATGGACCGCGAACTCTATCAGTTGAAAAGCGAAATAGAGCAGCTGAAGGAGGAGCTGAATCAATTGAAAGCAGAGCATCATGGCAAATAAGAACAACTCGGGTGGCACTACGCAGAAGCAACATACCCTAGGTGCCGCCTTTGAACTAGAGGGAAAGGGGCTACACACAGGACTAAATATCAAGGTGCGCTTCAACCCAGCTAATGAGGGTCACGGCATCAAGATCTGTAGGGTGGATCTTCCGGAACGACCTACCATACCGGCATTGGCTGAGTATGTAACGATGACGGAGCGTGGCACGGTGCTCTCCAATAAAAAGCTACAGGTGAGCACGGTGGAGCATGCAATGTCGGCCCTCTATGCTATGGGGGTGGATAACTGCTTAATCGAGGTGAATGCCCCTGAGATCCCTATCTTTGATGGAAGTGCGATAGAGTATATCCACCAGATAAAAAAGGTGGGGGTGGTAGAGCAAGCAGCAGTTAGGGAGGTCTATGTGGTGAAGCGTAAGATAGAGGTGAAGGGTGAAAATGGCATCTCAAAGCTGACCCTCCTCCCCGACAATTCCTTTGGCCTCCATGTGCTGATCGCTTTTGATTCGAAGGTGCTCTCCAATCAATTTGCCTGTCTGGACGACCTTACCACCTATCCTGAGGAGATCGCTCCTGCCCGTACCTTTGTATTTGTGCGAGAGATAGAGGCTCTTCTGGATAATAACCTGATCAAGGGGGGCGACCTCGACAATGCGATTGTGATCTACGACCAGGAGATTCCGCAAGAGAAGATGGATAAGCTGGCAAAAACGGTGGGGACGACCTCTATCCCTGCAGACCAACTGGGCTATATCAATCATAAGCCGCTGCAGTATCCCAATGAGCCAGCACGCCACAAGCTCCTTGACCTGATAGGGGACTTGGCACTGATTGGCCGACGGATCCAAGGACGGGTGATCGCTACCTGCCCGGGGCACTCAATCAACACCAGTTTGGCGAAGATGATCCGTAAGGATATTCGCCTCAATCAAACACAAGCTCCTACCTATGACCCTAATGAGGCACCGCTCCTGAATATCCAAGAGATTAAAGGGCTGCTTCCGCATCGCTACCCGATGCTACTGGTGGATAAGGTGATAGAGATTGGACCTGAGCATATTGTGGGGGTGAAGTGTGTGACAAATAATGAGCCTTATTTCGTGGGTCATTTCCCCGATGAGGCGGTGATGCCAGGGGTACTACAGGTGGAGTGTATGGCACAGATTGGGGGGCTTTTGATCCTAAATCAGATGGAGAACCCTGAGGACTACTCGACCTATTTCCTAACAATTGACCATGCGAAGTTTAGGCAAAAGGTGGTGCCAGGAGATACGATGGTGGTGAAGGTAGCTTTGATAGGGCCTGTCCGCCGTGGCATTGCCAATATGAGGGGGATGATATTCATTGGCGAGCAACTCGCTTGTGAAGCAGAGTTTATGGCGAAAGTTGTCCGAAATACAGAGAGTAAGGATCAGTAAAATATGAACGAACAGACTAATTCGTCGGTAGAGACGACCAAGATACACCCGCTTGCCATTGTTAGCCCCAAGGCAAAGCTGGGAGCAGGAGTGGAGGTAGGACCATTTGCCGTCATCGAGGATGATGTAGAGGTGGGCGAAGGAACCAAACTACTGAGTGGTGCTATTTTGCGTAATGGAGCACGCATCGGTAGGGAGTGTACCATTCACCCCTATGCTGTGGTGGGTGGCGAGCCTCAGGACCTGAAGTTTAAGGGGGAGGAGAGTGTGGCGATTGTAGGGGATCGTACCACGATCCGCGAGTATGCTACGATCAGCCGCGGTACCGCCTCCAAGGGTTTTACCAAGGTGGGGAGCGATGTATTGATCATGGCTTATGCCCATGTGGCTCACGACTGTGAGGTGGGCGATAAGGTGATCATTGGCAATGCCTGCCAAATAGCTGGCGAGGTGGTGATTGATGAGCAGGCGATACTCGGTGGGGGTACTCTGGTGCATCAATTTGTACACATCGGTTGCCACACGATGCTCCAAGGGGGTACACGCATCACGAAGGATATCCCGCCCTACACTCTGATCGGGCGTGAGCCGGCTATCTATTGTGGCATCAACATTGTGGGACTAAGACGCCGCCAGTACACCAAGGAGCAGATCTACCTGATCAACGACATCTATCGGACACTTTACAATCGTGGGCTGAATAACACGGAAGCGATCCAGGTGATCAAGGAGGAGTATGATGATCTGCCTGAGAAGAAAATCATCCTCGACTTTATTGAGAAGTCGGCTCGTGGTATTGTGCGAGGCAGTTCACTAGATTAGTAGGGATAGGCATCAACTTTTATAGACTATCAATATAGCGTATGATATATCGTTTTGTGATGGTGAGTGATGAGGTACCGGGCTTCTTGAGGGAGATCCGTATTGATGGCACCGCCACATTTTTGGAATTGCACCGAGCGATCTTGGAGTCGGTGGGCTACAGTGATGACCAGATCACAAGTTTCTTTACCACGGATAAGCAGTGGCGTCCTAAAAAGGAGATCCTACTGATGGATATGGGTCTGCACGCCACCGATGATGAGTATTATCTGATGGATGATACCTATCTCGATGACTTCCTCGATGAGAAGGGGGATCGCATACTCTATCAATTTGATCAACTCGGGGACCGTTACTTCTACCTCGAACTGAAGGAGGTAATCCTCGGAGAACAGCAAGATAAGCCTCAATGCACCCGTCGGAAGGGGGAGGCACCAAAGCAGACTTCGGACGTGGAGGAACTACTGGTAGCGGAGCCAAAGAAACCGAAGGCAGCACCTAGTCCAACGCCTGAGCGGGAGGAACTGGAGGAGTTTGATAGTGATAGCTTTGACCTCTCGGAACTAGATGCCGAGGGCTTTGATATCCCAGCGGAGGAGACATCGGAGGAGTAATGGGCCGTGGCAAGCTAATCACTGTGATTGGTGCGACGGGTGTGGGTAAGTCGGCCTACGCCCTACAGCTTGCGAAGGAACTGAATACAGAGATCGTATCGGCAGATAGCCGACAGATTTATCGTGGTATGGTGATAGGCACCGATGCCCCCTCCGAGGAGGATAGGGCAGCGGTGCCTCATCATTTTGTGCAGTGCCGAGAGATTACGGAGCCGTATAGTGCCTACCAATATGCGGAGGAAGCATTGGCACTATTGGACACGCTATTGACCAAGTATCCAGTGGTGGTAGCGGTGGGGGGCAGTATGATGTATCTGCAAGCCCTCCTCTATGAGATGGATGAGGTTCCCCTACCCTCGCCTACGCTCCGTGAAGCTTTATGGCAGCGATTTCACGAGGAAGGAGTGGTGCCTCTGCGAGAGGAATTGCAGAAGGTAGATCCTGATTATCTGGCTCGTATTGACCCTAATAACCATAAGCGGATCATTCGTGCTTTGGAGGTGTACCATACCACGGGGCGTCCATTCAGTAGTTTTCATACAACACCGGCGCCACGAAATCTTCCGTTTGAGGTGGATCTACGGATGGTGACACGTCCCCGTGAGGAGCTGTATGAGCGCATCAATCGGCGGGTGGAGCAGATGGTGGCGAAAGGACTGGTGGAGGAGGTACGGTCACTCCTGCCCTATCGGGAGTATAATGCGCTCAACACCATTGGGTACAAAGAGATCTTTCAATACCTCGACGGTGATATCTCGCTAGAGGAAGCAACTCGGCTAATTGCAAAGCATTCACGCACCTATGCCCGACAGCAGATCGCTTTCTTCTCAAAGTGGCAAGGGACGGAGGTACCTCTATGAGGGGTACCTAATCGGACAAGTCGGTGGGGGTCCCTTTTTCGGACAAGTCAGACAAGTCAGACAAGTCGGACGAGTCGGACGGCCCACCAAGATAAGTAGCGAGCCACCTAGCCATCGTGGCGTCCGACCTGTCCGAGGAAGGTATCCACCGCACCCGACAGGGTGCCATTCAGCTAGCCCCCGTGTCGGAGGGGGCAAACGCCCCCGAACGACCGGCGGGGAAAAGGATACGGTATATGTAATCGACCCTTGCGGTCGCACAAGCCTATGTAGGTGCGACCACAAGGGTCGTGGTATTTGGGGTCCCTCTCAACCCGCCGGTCTTCGGCTCTGCGAGCCTTGACC
>NZ_KV820654.1:70583-79886 GCF_001815465.1 Porphyromonas sp. HMSC077F02
GGGGCTAGCTGAGTGGCACCCTTCGGGTGCTCCGTTGCGACGTCTGACTCGTCCGACCTGTCCGACCTGTCCGAGGAAGGCACCACCGCCCTAGGCATAAAAAAAGCACCCCGATTGGGGTGCTTTTACTATTCTCGATTTGAGATTACTGGCGAGTTGCTAAGTCGCCATCAATAATCAAGTAGCCGGCATCACCATTGGCTAGCTTGAGACGATCAACGATACCAGCAACGGTATCCTCTTCCTCTACCTGCTCATCAACAAAGCGACGGAAGAAGTTTTCAGTAGCATAGTCGTTCTCCTTACGAGCTGCAGCTACAATCTCGTTGATAGACTTAGAAACGAAGCACTCGTGCTCGTAGGCCTTCTCAAAATAGGCTACTACGCCCTCCAACTTCGACTCAGCTGTCTTGATATCGTGTAGCACTGGAGTCTCACCACGCATAATCACGTAGTTGACCATCTCCTCAGCGTGAGCGATCTCCTCCTTGTACTGTGCGTCGAACCAATGAGCGAAACCATTCCAGCCCTTGATGGCCATATCTATAGACATCTGCTTGTAGATGAATGCAGACTCGTACTCGAGCTGAATCTGCTCATTTATCTTCTTTAATACATCTTTCTTGATCATAGTTCAATTAATTTTATAAGGTTCTTAATTCTTACCTCCTACAAAGTTAGTTAGTTTTTCAGTCATTTGCAATAGTATTGCCCTTTATTTTAGAACTTTACCATTGGAATGGTCTACCCCAACATGCTCCCGACTGATCCAATTAAAAAGGGTGTGCAGAAGTTCTGCACACCCTTGTATTTATAAGGAAGAGGATGGTTACTCTGCCTTTCCGTCGCTACCAAGTACCTTCTCGATCTTGTGCATGTAAAGCTTCTTGAGGCTCTCACGTGCTGGACCGAGGTATTTACGTGGGTCAAACTCCTCTGGGTGATCAACGAAGACCTTGCGCACAGCAGCAGTCATCGCAAGACGACCATCAGAGTCGATATTAATCTTACAAACAGCAGACCTAGCAGCCTTGCGGAGCTGCTCCTCTGGAATACCTACAGCATCCTTGAGCTTACCGCCGTGAGTATTGATGATCTCCACCTGATCTTGTGGAACACTTGATGAACCGTGAAGAACGATTGGGAAGCCAGGAAGCTTCTTCTCGATCTCCTCTAGGATATCGAAGCGAAGTGGAGGTGGCACGAGATGACCATTCTCATCTGGGTGGCACTGCTCTGGAGTAAACTTGTAGGCTCCGTGGCTGGTACCAATAGAGATGGCCAATGAATCTACGCCTGTGCGAGTAACGAAGTCGATCACCTCCTCTGGCTGAGTATAAACGTGCTCCTCGGCCTCTACGTCGTCCTCAATACCTGCTAGCACACCGAGCTCACCCTCTACCGTAACATCAAACTGGTGAGCATAGTCTACCACCTGCTTAGTGAGCTTGATATTCTCTTCGTAAGGAAGTGAGCTACCATCGATCATCACGCTAGAGAAGCCCATCTCAATACAGCTCTTGCAAGTCTCGAAGCTATCGCCGTGGTCGAGGTGAAGAACGATTTGTGGGTTCTTAGCACCGAGCTCCTTGGCATACTCCACAGCTCCCTGCGCCATGTAGCGAAGAAGGGTCTGATTGGCATAAGCACGAGCTCCCTTAGATACCTGAAGAATCACTGGAGACTTGGTCTCTACAGCAGCCTGAATGATGGCCTGCAGCTGCTCCATATTATTGAAGTTGAAAGCTGGAATAGCATAGCCACCATCTACAGCTTTAGCAAACATCTCGCGAGTGTTTACTAGTCCTAAATCTTTGTAATTTACCATGTTGTCAAAAAATGATCTAACTAATATGATTATTTATCTTCTTACCTTCACTTCACAAAGTTACAGAAAATAATCAGCACTTACCAAGGTTTGTGGAGATAATTAGTGGGACAGCGGTGCCTTTATCGGATGGCAGAGCCTTTATCGGACAAGTCGGACAGATCGGACGGGTCAGACAGGTCGGACGTCGCAATAGATGGGTGCCCGCCGTGGTGGCTCGCTGTGGTAGCTGGAGCACCCGACAGGGTGCCACTCAGCTAGCCCCCGTGTCGGAGGGGGCAAACGCCCCCGAACGACCGGCGGGGAAAAGGATACGGTATATGTAATCGACCCTTGCGGTCGCACAAGCCTATCAAGGTGCGACCACAAGGGTCGTAGGGTATTTTGGGGTCTCGTAACCCGCCGGTCTTCGGCTCTGCGAGCCTTGACCGGGGGCTAGCTGAGTGGCACCCTTCGGGTGCTCCCCATGCCGCGTCCGACCTGTCTGACCTGTCCGACTTGTCCGACTTGTCCGATAAGGTGCCCCCCTGTCCGATAAGGTGCACCCCCCTTATCCGATTAGGCGCCCTCAGGCAGCAGCTAGGAGGCCGGCAATCCAATCAAAAGCACCGAAGACGACGAGGTAGCGGAGGAATTTACCAAGGAACATCCAAAAGGCTACTGGCCAAACTCTCGCCTTGAGCAATCCTAAGGCGACAGCGAAGAAATCGCCTACGCCAGGGAGAAAGACGAAAAACGCCATCCATGACCCTTTGTCCTGGAGCCACTGAACCCACTTATCGACTTTCTCTTCCGGCATCTTGAGGTACTTGGTGATCCACTCTGTCTTACCGAGCCAGCCGAGCCAATAGCAACTCATGCCCCCTAAGAAGTTGCCAATAGTAGCAGCCACTAGCACTGGTACATACTCTGCCCCAGCAGCAAGGACGCCAACCACTACTGGCTCAGAGCCAAAGGGGAGGACGGTGGCAGCCAAAAAGGCGGCTAAAAAGACGCCTATGTATCCATACTGAATTAAGAAATCTATCATCCTATAAAAGCAGAGTGTTTAATGAAGTCAGCCCCACACTTTGAATGCCCAAAGGGCAAGGGTGAAAAGGGTGAGAGGAAGGACAATCCAACGGCTATCACGCTCGGTAGCAAAGTGCACGGACATAATACCACTGACGAAGATAGCACCGTGGATAAACAATTGTGGGCCCCCACTCTGCGCCCCATAAAGCAGGTGAAGAAGCATCAGGATCCAAGCCAATTGGACGTGAAAGTTTAATGCCAACCGTACTCTCACCACACTGGTCCGAAGGCTCTGAAAACAGGCAATAGTAATGAGTAGTAGGTAGAGAAGGTCCAAGAGGATCAATGGCCACTCGGAAAGAGGAGCTAGCTGGATCTGGGTGATCGGAGCAATACCGGCCTGTAGGAAGCTAGCTACTCCCTCCCAGCTCCTTGGGGCAAAGAGCATGAGGGCGAGTAGCAGGATGGAGATGGTACCGATAAGGAGGGCGGTAATATGGCGTCCTGAAAGGCTCTTAATCCCTCTCAGCTTGGCCAAGATAAAGGGATAGAGGAGGATACTGGCGGGGTGGATAATCAATAAACACCCCAACAGTACTCCAAGGTTGTGCACAAAAAAGGGGGAGCGGCTATGCCTAAGTGAGGAGACAATGCCGTCGCTCAGCATGATGATAAGGACCAATCCAAGTAGCCCCAAACTAACTTGTGCAGCGGGAAGTAGGAGGTGTGCAGCAAAGTAGAAGGTCATCAGCAACCACCCCACCAGCGACGAGCGGGTAGAGCCATACGCCAACTCTCCATGTCGCTTTGCCGATAGCACAACAAAGATCAGCAGAGCAGCAATGAACCAAGGAGAGGAGACGAGTAGACCCCACCACGCATCTAGCTGTGGTAGTAACTGGCTGACGATGGAGGGCTTAGGGAACATGGAGTGGAAAGAAGAATCACAGCTTCAGTAGATCCTGCCCAATATCGTGGCGGTAGGTGATGCCTTCGTAGTGCACACCTTGCAGACGATGGTAGGCTTTATCAAGGGCATCCTGAATGGTATCGCCCATAGAGGAGATGGCAAGTACACGACCACCAGAGGTGACCACCCCCTCTTCTTGGGAGGCTGTCCCCATATGGAATATCTGCAGGTCAGGAGTAGCCTCGCCCTCTAGTCCTGTGATAGGATAGCCCTTTTCGTACGCTTCGGGATAGCCTTTAGAGACGGTGACGATCGTGGTGGCCACCTCATCAAACTCTAGGAGGGGCTCCATCTGTCCCAGCACCTGCTCTTTGAGTGCCAGCATAGAGCCGACGAGATCGCCCTTGATGCGTAGCATCACCGCCTCGGTTTCGGGGTCGCCCATGCGACAATTGTACTCAATCACGTAGGGGTCGCCAGCAACGTTCATCAGTCCGAAGAAGATGAAGCCACGGTAGTCAATTCCTTCGGAGTGGAGCCCTTGGATAGTGGGGCGGATAATGCGCTCTTCCACCTTTTGGATAAAGGCGTCATCCACAAAGGGAACGGGAGATACCGCCCCCATACCACCCGTATTGAGCCCGGTATCGCCCTCGCCAATACGTTTGTAATCCTTAGCGGTGGGGAGAAGCATATAATCTCGGCCATCGGTGAGGACAAAAACGGAGCATTCGATGCCAGAGAGGTGGCTCTCCACCACAACGGTGGCACCGGCGGAACCAAACTTACCCCCGAGCATCTCTTTCATCTCGGCCTCAGCCTCCTCGAGGGTCTCAGGAATGACCACTCCTTTGCCCGCAGCTAAACCATCGGCCTTCAGAACGTAAGGGGGTCGCTCTTCTTCCCTCAGGTAGCGAAGCCCCTCCTCAAGGGTCTCACTAGTAAAGGAGCGGTACTTGGCAGTAGGGATACCGTGGCGAAGCATAAAGGCTTTGGCAAACTCTTTACTCCCCTCCAATTCGGCACCGGCCTTGGTAGGACCGACAATATGGAGGTGGCTCAGCTGGGGATCAGCCTGTAGGAAATCAACGATTCCCTCTACCAAAGGCACCTCGGGACCGACAATCACCAACTCAATCTCTTTTTCTTTGATCAACTGAGCGATGGCTTCAAATTGCGTGACGCCGATAGGCACATTGTGGCACTTGGGTAGGCTACCGCCATTGCCTGGAGCCATATAAATGTGGGTGATCATATCGCTCAACCCTATTTTCCATGCAAGGGCCTGCTCTCGGCCACCGCTACCGATAATTAATGCTTTCATATATCTATGCTCTTGGCTTTACTTCAAATGATCTTCAAAATAACGACAAATCACCTTGTGGAGGTGCACACGATCTTGACCTCGGACGTTGTGCTCATCCATCGGATAAACCATGTAATCAGGAAGGGTGCCAGCCTTGACACTCGCCTGAAGGAATAACTGGGAGTGCTGCCAAAGGACAACGGGATCCACCCCTCCGTGGATGAGCAGTAGGCGACCCTTGAGATCTCCAGCACGCTTAATGAGGTTGCTCTCTTGGTAGCCTTGAGGATTCTCGGCAGGAGTATCCATATAGCGCTCACCGTACATCACCTCGTAGTAGGCCCAATTCATCACTGGACCACCAGCGACGCCTACCTTGAAGGTCTCTGGGTGGCTGAGCATCAGGTTGGTCGCCATAAATCCGCCAAAGCTCCAACCATAGACACCGATGCGATCGGCATCCACATAGGGAAGGCTGCGAAGGTAGTCGATGCCGAGCATCTGATCGGCCATCTCTACTTTTCCTAGCTGTCGGTGAGTGATGCTCTCAAACGCCATACCACGATTGGAGGTACCACGATTATCTAGAGTGAAGACAATGTAGCCCTCTTGTGCCATATAGGTATCCCACCCCATACGCAATGACCGCCAACTATCCGTAACGAGCTGAGAGTGAGGCCCGCCATAGACGTAGAGCACCACTGGGTATTTACGACCAGGCTCCAACTCTGCTGGACGGGTCAGCTTGTAGTAGAGGTCGTCGCCCTCAGCTGTTTTGAGGCTACCGAGCTCTACAGTAGGACGGTATTTATTGGCTAGAGGATCCTCGGCACGCAGTAGCTCACGCACTTGTCGCTTGCCTTTGAGTGAGATCAGCTGCTCCACTGATGGGGTATCCAGATTGGAAAAGCGATCGTAGGCGAGGCTAAAGTCGGGAGAGAGCCAAACATAATGGGTGCCATTGCCCTCGGTGATACGCTCTACGCGAGGACGCTTGAGGGAGACTCTGTAGAGGTCTTGGCCAATGGGGTAATCTTTATTCGAGGTGAAGTAGATGTAACCGCTGGCCTCGTCAATGCCCATCAGCTCCTTCACCTCCCATGCTCCATCTGTGAGCTGGGTGAGCAAGTGCCCCTCTCTGCTATATAAGTAGAGATGATTGTAGCCACGGACGCGACTGAGTCGCACAAAACGACCATCTTGCAAGAAGCGAATAGGAGTGGAGGGCTCAATGTATTTGGGATGGGTCTCCTTAAGGAGGGTACGGACCAATCGACCTGTAGCAACGTTGTACTCCCGGAGGTTGGTCTCTGCTTGGCTTCGCTCTACTTCGTCGATAACAAGGCTCTTGCTATCGGGAGTCCAAGCGAGATTGGTGAAGAAGCGGTCGGTGGGAGCACCCGTCTGTAGGTACTGGATGGTTCCCTTCTGGCTATCGTAAATGCCAATGGTCACTTTTTCACTCTTGCGACCAGCCATTGGATATTTAATGGGTTGGTACTGGGCAATCTGTGGATTGATCTGGACAATGGGGTAGGACTCGACATCGCTCTGATCATTGCGATAAAAAGCGAAGTAACGGCCATCGGGTGAGGGGAAGAGTCCGCCATCAATACCAAACTCATTGCGGTGCACAGAGACACCGTAAGCGATATCAAAGGAGCCATCGGTGGTGAGTAGCTTTGGCTCTTGCCCTGGGCTGACAACGGCTATATTCTGCCCATCGGAAAGAAGGGCATAATGGCCTTGTGCGGTGGGTGTGAAGTGGGTCCAACGCTTCCGATCAAAGCTATAGCGATAGACTTCTTGTTGCTTTTTATAATCCCAAAGCACCCAATCGCCTCCTACATTGGCACAGAGTAGGTCGCCTTTGAAGTGCATGTAGTAGGGAGTAAGGCCAAGGCTCTCTCGGCTAGCAATCAGTTGTCGCCCTTGGATGCCATCGGCATACAAACCATCTTCCTGAAGCACAAGGAGTCCTTCATTGACCATATTGAGGGACTGGGTAGTCTCCGGCATCAGCTGGGCATACTGAATGGAGCCAGGGGTGGCCTCTTCGATGCTCCACGGGCTCTTGGTGGTTTGTGCTACGGCACTGATAGTTAGGCTCGCTAGTAGTGGTATAAGCGCGAGCATCCATTGGATCGTTACGCTACGTCTCATGATATCTATTTTGGATGTTTGATTTATATTCATACAAATCTACCAAAAAAGCACGGAACCACTTGCCCCAACGTTTCGTACGACAGGGGTTACGCATTAGAAAGGTCTTTAGCAAGGTGTCTATGAGTAAGGACCTCGCAGAGGTCCTTCAAAGCCTTTTATTTGTTGGTGATTAGTGAAGAGGCTATTCATTATGCACTCCGTGCAACAGCCTCAAGTGGAGGGCGTCTGACTCGTCTGACCTGTCCGACTCGTCCGACTTGTCCGATTAGGTACCCCCGTACCTCCTCCGGAGGTCCTTATCTATAGCTTATGGGAAGCGGAAAATAGGTACATTTGTGGTTACATACACACACTATAGGGACATGAAAAAGATAATGTATATATGGAATAGATTGTATTACGGTCATTACTATTATCATCGTTGGACCCAGATTTTATACTATAGAATATTTGGGATGATCCCCATTCGTTTTCTGTACAGATTGGGCATGATCAATAAAGAGAAATACATGAGAGTAAATAAGGAGGCAGTAAGAAGTCTGACAAACGAAAAGATCAGCACCATAGTGCTCCTTTCTGATACAAGCATGCTGGCATTCACGACACTTATCCTATGGACCATTGCAAACTTCACCACCTTACTAATACCGAGTGCATCACCAGCAAAGCTAAATAGAGCAACCTTCATAGTCATTACCGCCATCGTGACTTTACCGATTAACTACTTTACCCTATGGAGGAAAGATAGGTATCTAAAAAACTTCATAGAATTTCGTAAGACATCATCGTTAAGAAATCGGATTTGGTCCATCATCAGTATAAGTACTTTGATTCTTGCCCTACTCTTATTTATCCTAAGTATGCACCTGATGGGTAATAACCCAAAAAGTGTGTAAGGCTGAAAACTCCTTTGAATTGCGAATATACTTTTTTCGCTTTGCTTCCCATAAACAACAAAGATAGACCAATAAAGTATAGATTTCTCCTATTATCATACATTGTAGAGGGGTTGAATGGATGGTAATTGTTCCTTCAGTTTAATATAGTATGGAAGCCAGTCTTTGTATTGATCTCTATAGAAAATTTCATCACACATCAATATCTTATCATTTAATCCATTATCATTACATAGCTTTGAAATAATTAAGCCTCTGAGTTGAGCATCTAGGGCACCAGAAAGAATTCCAACTTCGTTATTTTGCCAAACCTTACCCTCTATAGTAAGTTCATCCATTCTTTTTAGCACATTTGGCAGATAGGAATATGTCTCAATAAATTGCTTACCATCGTTTTCTAAGTAGTCTATTACCCAATCGGTGAATTCCTCTAACTGGCTTTTTTCTTCAATATCATAACCTATACCCCTACGATATCCTTCGATTAGCTTAATATTTCGATCATAAATTGTATCAGGAAAATATTTTTTCTTATCAATTACACTATCATCATATGGACAAAAACTATGTAAAATATTCTCAACAATATGAATTGAAATATACAACGATGAGAATGTTACATACCCCATATCTTTAAAGTTCATAAAGAAATAGACTGCCATATCGTCAGAATTCAAAACATATGTTGGATCACCACCAGTTTTAAAACTTTTATACCCTGCTGGTTTCAATACTGCATCAAGCCTTGAAAATATATAGTCTTTCTTTTCTTTCTTTTTCATCACTTATATTATTTAATATTGATATGTTCTATAATAACATTCGAAAGATTGTCTTTCCCATGATCATGAATACTATAGATGTTTTCTTTTGAGATTTCTACTTCAGGATTTTTCTTGTAGTTAAAACCTACTACAGTATACTTCACTTTTATAGTCTGCTTTTTGTTATTTATTATTGCTCCAAATCCTTCCTTTTGTCTTTGGGTGTAAGATGTTGTTGTATTCAATTGATTCTCTATAACAAACAACATCCTCAACCACACGATGTTCATCGTATTTTATTAAGACAATATCTGCTTTCATATACCCATTAGCCGTTTGACATTTTGAGGCACTTCATTTAGCCATTGCCTCATTTCTCTTTTAATTTCTATTCCATACATTATTTACGTTTGTATTAT
>NZ_KV820655.1:0-22545 GCF_001815465.1 Porphyromonas sp. HMSC077F02
AACGACCTGTGTATAAGAGCATATTCCTCACCCCCTATGACCCCGGCTGAGGGGTCAGACCTAGGTAAGGTTGTGCGACCCCTCAGCCGGGGTCGTAAGGGTGTTTTGCACATCGTTATACACAGGTCTTCGGCACTGCGTGCCTTGACCTGTGCCTATTTAACACGGACCCCTCAGCCGGGGTCCTCACCTATAGACACACCTATGAATGCCCTACGGTAAGGCTTTCCTAATGTGTAACCCCTGTTTATAGCCTCTGAAAAAGTCGCTTAGTCACCATAGGTGCTACCACCGAGGAACTCTCGGAGAAGGGAGTTGCGGGGTGTGGACTCCATAGGGAGCGACTCGAAGAGATCTAGGAAGGTGAGAAGGCGGCTGGCGGTAGGGTAGGCGGGACTCTTTTCACATACTTGGCGAAGTGCCGATACCGCTTGCTCTTTGAGGGCCGGCATCTCGTACAGGAAGCCACTATTAAACATCACATCGGCATTCTCCTGGTAAGGGAATATCCACTGCTCCTCACCTCGGCGTACCTCTTGCCACCGTAGGATGGTTTCTTCGGCGGAGGTGCCTCTAAACTTCATATCACGAACCATTCGGCGGATAAGTCGATTATCGCTGGTGGAGATCCAGTTGTGGTCGTCAATGGAGAGGGGAGAAAGTGCGGAGACATAGACACGATAGATGGCTTCCTCAGGGATTCCTCGGAGTAGCTCAGGATTGAGTGCGTGGATTCCCTCCATGATTAAGACGCCGTGATTCTCTAGCTTCATCTCTTTGCCTGGCAAATATTCGCGCTCGCCCTTAACGAAGTTATAGGTGGGGATATGTACTTTTTCACCCGCCATCAGGAGGGCTACATCTTCTCTCAGCTTGGGGAGGTCTATAGCGTAAAGGCTTTCGTAGTCGTACTTGCCCTCTTCGTCTAGTGGGGTGTCGACCCTATTAATATAGTAGTCGTCGAGCGAGATGGCATAGGGCCATGTAAGGTTGGCAATGAGCTGAGTAGAGAGGCGCTTGCTCGTGGTGGTTTTGCCCGATGAGGAGGGTCCTGAGAGTAGTACTACGCGCACGCCCTTTTCGTACCGCTCTGCTATCTCGGAGGCGATGGAGGCAATTTCCTTTTCTTGAAGTGCCTCGGAAAGGGAGATCACTTGGCTCGCTTTGCCTTGGCGAATCAGTTCATTGAGCGGTGCCACATCCTCTACACCAATCAACTTGAGGAGGGAAAGGTGATCTTTGAATACGCCAAATTGCTTAGGCTGGCGCACCTTGTCGTATAGCTTTTCAGGGGCTAGGTGGTCGGGCATACGTAGTAGGAAACCATCGCGATATTTTTCGAGACCAAAGCCCCACACCATACCTGTGGAGGGCAATACAGGTTCGAAAATGTAGTCAATATAGCCATCGAGCTCCTCTAATCTAGCAAAGTGGGTGCAATGCGACTCAATGAGTTGGGCGGTGGTTGGTCGGCCCTTTCTTATAAAGTAAGCGATGGCCTCTTCACTGCGTAGGTAGGTGGTATTGATAGGAAGGTCTTGGGCAATGATCTCCTTCATTCTGGTGGCGATGGACTCCAAAAGATCGTGGGAGGGGGGCGTCTCTCGGCTTCCCACTACTCCGTAGTAGCCATTGGATAGAGCATGCTCTACCACTACCCGTGGGTAGCCAAGCTCCTCCGCTGCTTTGTAGAGGATTAGAGCCACGGTGCTGGTGTAGGTGCGGCGTCCGTAGGGTGTCTCATAGCCAACAAAGTCAACAAAGGAGGGGCGGTGGAGTGGGTGTGAAAGTGGGGTGGGCTTATTATCCACCAGTGCCAACATGGGAAGTCCCATGGGGCTATTGGGTAGCTCTAGCCCTTCAGCTTCGTATATCTCCATAGGAGTGATGCCAACTGGATAGACTCTTTGAGCTCCAGTCGTCTGTACTTCTATCTCTATTTCTTTATTCATTTGAACCATTATAATTCCGTAGTATTGATTATTATTGCTATCTTGGCAAATATAGCATTTTATCACTTATACGCTTACTTATGGCTAAGAAACTGATGTTTATAATTGTGCTACCGCTTTTGGTAGTCGCTACCTTTGGGTGTAGACCTTCAGGCAGTAATGATGCATTTCCCGGACTTATCAAGACGGAAGTGCCCCTACGAGCTGAGGGGCAGGAGCATATGGTGGGCTTTTTTGTCCCTGCACTGGATACCGTACGTATAGGAGTCATTGGACTTGGAATGCGTGGTCCAGATGCCGTGGATCGTTTCTGCTATATTCCAGGAGCCAAGGTGGTAGCTCTCTGTGACCTCCATCAAGAGCGTGTGGAGAAAGCCAATGAAATACTCACAAGGCATGAGCTGCCTAAGGCAGCCGAGTACTATGGTAGCGATGATGCTTGGCGTGAGCTGGTGGAGCGAGATGACCTAGACCTTATATATATAGCAACCAATTGGCAAACTCATGTGCCGATGGCACTCTATGCAATGGAGCAAGGAAAGCATGTGGCGGTAGAGGTCCCTGCAGCCCATTCGCTAGAGGATATATGGGCGCTGATCGATACTTCGGAGCGGACGCGTAAGCACTGCATGATGCTGGAGAATTGTGTCTACGACTTCTTTGAGCTCACGGTGCTGAATATGGCTCAGAAGGGGTTGCTCGGAGATATTGTCTATGCTGAGGGTGGGTATATCCACCAGCTGGAGGACTTTTGGAATGCCTACGAGGGGGATTGGCGAATGGCCTTCAATAAGACGCACCGAGGCGATATCTACCCTACGCACGGTATGGGGCCTGCTTGCCAGATACTCAATATACATAGAGGGGATAAGATGAATTATCTCGTCTCTATGGATGCTACTCCTAAGAGTATTCCGGAGTGGCTCAAGGCAAATAGAGGCGAGGAGGTGAGTGACTTTCAGAATGGGCAGCATACAGTCACGCTGATTCGTACAGAGCTAGGGCGCACCATTGAGATGCACCACGATGTGGCTACACCTAGACCTTATAGCCGCCAGTATAATATCGCAGGTACTAAGGGGTATGCCTCTAAATACCCAATGCCTCTGCTCGCCCTTAAGGGGGAATCGTTAAGTAGCAATCCGATACCTGACCAAAACCTAGTGGCACACTCTTGGTTGCCTAAGGTGGTACAAGAGGCGATGATGCAGGAGTACAAGCACCCGATCCATCAAGAGCTGGAGGAGGTGGCAAAGGAGATAGGTGGTCATGGAGGTATGGACTTCATTATGGACTATCGCCTAATCTATTGTCTTCGTCATGGCCTGCCACTGGATATGGATGTTTATGATATGGCTGAGTGGAGTGCCATCTCTCCGCTATCGGCAATATCACTTGAGCACAATTCTGCCCCTGTGGAGGTTCCTGACTTTACTCGTGGGTACTGGAATATTAAGGAGGGTTATCGCCATGCTTTTGCTGAATGAAGGCTACAAAATGGGTGTAAATAGGGGGATAATGTGAATTACCCTACAATTAACGGCTGTTTTTTTGTGTAAATTAAAGAGTTATTGCTATCTTTGTCAGAGAAACACCGTACACAGGTTCGTGTCGGCTCTCCGATAACGCGGTCTGAATAGGACAAGGTATCGGATTATTGAATGAGAATATAAGAGAATTGTACAATTAGAAAGTAATTTTTATGAAGACGAAAGTTATCGCACTTGTAGCAGCAAGTGTATTTGCACTAAGTGCTTCAGCACAGGAGGTTCAGACCTCAGCAAACGCAACCAATCTGCCAGGTAAGAATACAGCTTTTCAGCTAAACCCTGGTGACAACTGGTTTATCTCCGCTCGTGGAGGTGCTAACTATGGTGTCTCTTTCTACAATCAAGAGATCAAGGCAAAGGACTTTGCAGAGCGTCTTGGTTATGAGGCAGGTATTGGATTCGGTAAGTGGTATACTCCTTATTTCGCTAGCCGTTTGATGGTAGATTGGGCTTGGGTAAGAGATATGCACCTTGCTAAGACCGACAATACTCACGAGTATATGTTCCATACTTTGACTCCTCACATCGACTTTATGTTTGACCCAGCTAACTACTTCGGTGTGTACAACGCTAACCGTACGGTTCGCTTCGTACCTTACATCGGTGTGGGTGTTATGGCTGCTAGAACAGCTACTAATTGTGATGCGACTAACAAGCAAAAGGAGGATAGCGCAAAGGATTGGCTAGCTCACATCAACTACGCTGTTTCTGGACACGTAGGATTTGACCTTAGCTTCCGCCTTGGCAAGACTGTAGACCTAGTACTCGCTCCTAGCGTAGTATTCTCTAACATCTACCGTCCAATGTATGAGCACTATTACCGTCCAAACAACATGCTTGCTAAGCTAGACCTTGGTCTTAACTTCAACCTTGGCAAGAGCGACTTTGATGTTGTTGAGCCTATGGACTATGCTCTTCTTAACAACCTTCAGAGCGAGATCAACTCTCTACGCTCACAGAATGCTGAGCTAAGCAAGCGTCCAGTACGTTGCCCAGAGTGCCCAGAGGTAGTAGCTACTGAGGCTAAGGTTAAGTCTGAGAACGTAGTTTACTTCCGTATCGGTAGCGCTAGAGTAGATCGCAACCAAAAGATCAACATCTACAACACTGCTGAGTTCGTTAAGAGCAACAACATCCCTGTAACTGTTATCGGTTATGCTGATGCTAAGACTGGTAGCTCTAACTACAACATGACTCTCTCTGAGAAGCGTGCTCGCGAGGTGGCTCGTATCCTTACCGATGAGTATGGTGTGCCATCTAGCCAAATCACTATCGACTACAAGGGTGACACTGTACAGCCTTACGCTGAGAATGCTTGGAACCGTGTAGTTATCATGACTGCTGAGAAGTAAGAATTCTCCTACACTTAGATAGTGTAACATATAAAGGCCTGCTAGGTTTCCCTAGCAGGCCTTTATGATTCTTGTATCCAACCTGTCGCTTTCTCTTCATTTATTTAGTACCTTTGTAGGGATATGATGAGCTTTCAATTGGTATCGAAATTCAAGCCAATGGGTGACCAGCCCGAGGCGATAAAGCAACTGACGGAGGGGATTCGTTCGGGACAGGAGAAGCAGACGCTCCTTGGAGTGACTGGTTCGGGTAAGACATTTACCATTGCCAACGTGATCCAAAACCTCGGTATCCCTACACTGGTATTGAGCCACAATAGGACGCTTGCCGCACAGTTGTATGGGGAGTTCAAGAGCTTTTTTCCTCATAATGCTGTGGAGTACTTTGTCAGTTATTACGACTATTATCAGCCAGAGGCCTATCTTCCTAGTACCGATATGTACATTGAGAAGGATATGTCGATCAATGACGAGATAGAGAAGCTCCGACTCAAGACGACTGCCTCGCTCCTCTCAGGACGAAAGGATGTGATTGTGGTGGCGAGTGTGAGTTGTATTTACGGTATGGCCAACCCTCGTGATTACGCGTCGCAACGAATTGATATCAAAGTGGGAGAGGAGATATCAAGAGATGACTTCCTCAGGCAGTTGGTTAATGCTCATTATATTCATGATAGGGCGGAGTTCCGTCCTGGTACCTTCCGAAACCAAGGTGATACGCTAGATATATTCCCTGCGGTAGAGGGGTATGAAGGGATGGCCTATCGTATAGAGTTTTGGGGCGATGAGGTGGAGCGAATTAGCTGTGTAGACCCTAAGGATATGCATGAGCTTTCGGTACTTGATTCGGTGCAAATCTATCCCGCCAATCTATTTGTCACCACTAAGGAACAGACGGAGCATGCGATAGAGATGATCCGTGCCGACCTGGAGTTGCAGGTTGAGTTCTTCCATAAGCAGGGGAGGTCGGAGGAGGCAACTCGTCTCTATGAGCGGGTGACCAACGATATCACGATGCTGGAGGAGCTCGGTTATTGCAATGGTATTGAGAATTACTCCCGCTACTTCGATGGTCGGTCGGCTGGAGAGCGTCCCTACTGTCTACTTGACTATTTTCCTGATGACTTTTTACTAGTCATTGATGAGAGCCACGTCACTATCCCGCAGGTGAGAGGTATGTATGCTGGCGACCGCTTCCGTAAGACTAATCTTGTCGACTATGGTTTTAGGTTGCCCGCTGCTATTGATAACCGTCCTTTGACCTTCGAGGAGTTCCAAGAGCTCACCCATCGCACCATTTATGTCAGTGCTACACCGGCTGAGTTTGAGCTGGAGGAGAGTGGAGGAACCATTGTGGAGCAGATCATTCGCCCCACTGGACTTCCTGATCCAATCATTGAGGTGCGACCTGAGGAGCATCAGATAGATGACCTAGTGCATGAGATTCATCTAAGGATAGAGCGTGATGAGCGGACGTTGGTCACCACACTGACCAAGCGTATGGCGGAGGAGCTATCGGAGCACCTCGCAGAGATGGGCATCCGCACGGAATATATCCACAGTGAGGTGGTGACGATCCGTAGAGTGGAGATTATGGAGGGGCTTCGTCGGGGCGACTTTGATGTGTTGGTTGGGGTCAACCTATTGCGTGAAGGATTGGACCTCCCTGAGGTCTCATTGGTGGCTATTCTGGATGCCGATAAGGAGGGATTTCTACGTAACCATCGTTCGCTTACCCAGACCGCTGGCCGTGCCGCTCGTAATGTCAATGGCATGGTGATTATGTATGCCAGTAAGGTGACGCCAAGTATGCAGCTCACGATTGATGAGACCAATCGCAGGCGTCAGAAGCAGTTGGCCTTCAATAAGGAGCATGGAATAGTTCCGAAGCAGATAGTTAAGAAGAGCGCCTCTATCCTTGACCTTACTGGGCCAAGTCGGGGTGGCATAGAGAGCAAAGCCACTAAGGAGTACCGTCTTCAGAGCGAGCAGCAGAAGGTGGCAGAGCGAAGCTTTGACTATCTCTCTAAGGAGACCCTTGAGGAGCGTATCTCCGCCACTCGTAAAGCGATGGAAGAGGCGGCACGAGTACTGGACTTCGTATCTGCCGCTCAGTATAGAGATGAACTCTTTGAGCTGCAGGCGATGCTAGGCGATCAGTCGAAAGTCACCGCAAAAGAGGCTAAAGCCCAAAAGCGACTAGATGCAGTGGAGCATCAGCGTGCCGCCCATGCCAAGAACCGTAGCAAGAAGTAACCCCTTTATCAAACGCCTTACTTTGGTTGAATCTTAAGGATATCCGAGAGCTCTGTAGTGTAGTTGGGACTCACATGATTGCGAGTGACCACTTCCTCTAGTGCCTTAGGGTTGCGAGCCGCGATGTAGAGGGCATGGTCGCCATACTTATCCTTGAGCTCCTTGGCAAGAGTGGTCAGTCGTTTCAGCTCCGCCTGTCCTTCCACTTCAAAGGGCAACACCTCCCCTTCATATACCAGTTGCGAGAAGAGCAATCCCGCCTTCTTGTAATTAAATCTTGGGCGAAATGCCTTCTTAAAGAGTTGGTAGAGGATCGGCGTCAGTTCCGTGAGGTTGTTGGAAGGCAGTGTTAGGTAAGCCTCCACATACTCGTGACGCTGTTGGTCATTGATTCTATAAGCATTAGTATGCAGTACCAGTGCCACCTTAAGTGCTGCCAACTTATTCTCCCTTAGCTTCTCACAGCACTTCTCCCCAAACTCCAGTATGATACTGAAGAGTTGATGCTCGTCGGTCACCAAAGTGCCAAACGAGCGTGACCGAGTGATGCTCTTTGCCTGATCGTTCTTTGCAAAAGGAATACGTGGCTCTCCCTTTAGCTCAAGGTAGGTATCTAGCCCTGTGACGGTAAAAGATTGCCGCACCCAGTTGGGATCTTTTCGCACAAATTGATACCCGTTATAGACGCCATACTGATTGAGGCGTGCCGAAATACGCCGACCAATCCCCCAGATATCTCCCACCTCTACCCACTCAAGGGCGGCTCGCCACTTCTCATTATCATCAATGGCATACACCCCTTGTAGCTGTTCGTTTTTCTTTGCCACCCGATTGGCGAGCTTGGCAAGTGTCTTCGTCTTAGACACCCCTACACAAGTAGGAATACCCACCCCTTTCAGAATCTTCCGTCGAAGACCCCTAGCCATTGCCATATAATCGTCGCGAGGGTCGAATTGTACAAAGCACTCATCTATAGAGTAGATCTCCTGAGTCCCTACCTCCTCCCGTACAATCGCCATCACCCGCCTCGAGAGATCGCCATAGAGTGTGTAATTAGAGCTACACACCTCGATGCTGTATCGCTTCACCTCCTCTTGAATCTGAAAAAGTGGCACCCCCATCGGTATTCCTAGAGCCTTCGCCTCATTTGAGCGAGAGACCACACAGCCATCATTATTGGAGAGCACCACCACCGGACGCCCATTGAGCTGCGGGCGAAAGAGTCGCTCACAGCTCACATAAAAGTTATTGCAGTCAATAAGCCCATACATAGGCTAGCGATGACGATTTCGTGGGTTGGGCTGATGGATCACATACGTGACCACACCCCAAAGCGTGAAGTGGTCCTCAGGCTCCACCTTCATCCGAGGATACTTCGGATTGGCCGAGACAAGATAGAGCTCCCCCTCGGCCGTTTTCTCGACGTACTTAATATTAAACTCCCCATTGATAAAGCAGACCGCTACATCATTGTGATTGAATTCCAGCGAACGATCTACAATAATGATATCCCCCTCATAGATATCGGCATCAATCATAGAGTCCCCTACCACACGGGCCAAGAAGGTGGTATTGGGATGCTTAACCAGCTCGGAAGTAAGGTCAATTGCCTCAAGATTATGATCCTCTGCTGGCGAAGGGAACCCAGCAAATAGCCCATCATCAAGAAAGGGAACCTCTAGATAGCTCCCCTCCCGTATGGCGTAGAAGTCAAGCGGTTTAATCTCGTTTTTCATCGTCTTTTAAGTCGGCGAAGTGCAACTCTCAATTCGGGTGCAAAGAAGTAGATAGATAGGGTCATAAATAGTAGCAAAAGCCCAGCTCTTAGAGCAAGCTTTAGCCAAAGGCTACTAGGCTCTATCGCCATTCCTCCAAAGTAAAAGGCCATTGCCAACGCAATGATCAGTAGGTTCTTTCCCGTGTCGTAGGGGATCGGATGTAGCTTTCGCCCAAGGATATAAGAGCAAAGAAGCATTACCCCATTACAGGCAAAGGCACTCCACGCTGCAGCGACAATTCCGAATCGTGGCACCCCCCAGTAGATTACTGCCAGCGTCACCAGCAGACCAATGACCGAAAAGGTCGCACCATAGTGTGTGCGGTCGCTTACCTTGTACCACACCGATAGATTGTAGTAGATACCAAAGAGGATCTCACTTGCCATCACAATCGGCACCACCACCAATCCACTGTAGTAGTCATGTGCCACAATGTGCTTAAATAGATCAATCCCATACATCACCGTTAGGAAGATCAGCAACGCAAAGAAGATAAAGTAATTCATCGCCACACGGTAAGCATCATTGCCATCTGTCGCCTTCATCTTCGAAAAGACAAAAGGGTCGTAGGCAAACCTAAAGGCTTGAATAAACATCACCATTACCACCGCGATCTTCAGGTTCCCTCCATAGATACCCAGTTGCGCCATCCCCTCCGCACGGTCGGCATAGAGGCTAGGAATCAGTATCTGCCCCGCCATTTTATTGAAGATACCTGCCAAGCCGAGCAATACCAGAGGCAGACAGTAGAGAAGCAAAGGCTTCACTAGTGCCCTATCAAAGCCTCTCAAAGCCGGCTTAATGATTGGTAGCATCAATAGAAACTCAAAAGTAGAGGCGAGGAGGTTGGAGATAAATATGTACCCCACACCATACCCCTCACGAAATAGCCAGCTAGGCAGCGACACCCCTTTTGATACCAAGTAGGGGCAAAGGAGGAGGAAAAAGAGATTGAACCCAATGTTGAGGAAGATGAAGAGGAACTTGAAGAAAGCAAACTTCCACGGCCGACGCTCATGCCTCAGGTAGGCAAAAGGGATGGACATCAGTGCGTCCAAAGCCACAATCACCACAAAGATAGCAATGTACTCGGGGTGCGACATATAGCCGAGACCCTCTGCAATCCTACCGGAGGAGAGAAGCCCCACCAGCAAGAAGAGTGCCACCGACATCCCAACTATCTTAAAGGTAGTTGCATAAACCCGCTTCGGCTCTTCACTCGTATTGATAAACCTAAATAGCCCCGTCTCCATTCCTAGAGTGAGTATCACCAAGATGATACTCACCCACGCATAGAGATTGGTCACAATTCCATACTCAGCACTATCGGCCAGTACTCGGATATAAAATGGTGCCAATAGCCAGTTAAGAAACTTACTGATGATATTGGTCGCACCATAGATAACCGTATCCTTCGCCAACGCCTTTATCCCTGCACTCATCTCACCACACTTTAGAAGTCTTCAAAGAGGCTTTTGGGGTTGTTGGGGCGCCACTCCTTACCGAGGTGCTCGTAAGCTAGGCGAGTCACCTCACGCCCACGAGGGGTGCGCTTCATAAAGCCCTCCTTGATAAGGAAAGGCTCATAGACATCCTCTACCGTGCCAGGATCCTCTCCAATGGCTGTGGCAATGGTGCCGACCCCTACCGGACCACCATCAAACTTATCAATGATGACGCCCAAGATCTTATGGTCAATCTGATCCAACCCATGCTTATCTATATTGAGCGCCTCCAGTGCGTAGGTAGCAATCTCGTGGTGAATACGGCCCGAGCCCTTCACCTGTGCAAAGTCACGCACTCGGCGGAGTAGGGCATTGGCAATACGAGGGGTACAACGACTTCTCTGTGCTATTTCCAAGGCTGCCTGATCATCACAGGCGATGCCAAGAATTTCGGCACTTCGCTTCACAATCCCCGTCAGCGTCTCCGTATCGTAGTACTCAAGGTGCATATTGATCCCAAAGCGAGCCCTTAGCGGGGCAGTCAGTAGTCCACTGCGGGTGGTCGCCCCAATCAGGGTAAAGGGATTGAGGTCTATCTGAATACTCCTTGCCCCCGGCCCCTTATCAATCATAATATCTATCCGATAGTCCTCCATTGCAGAGTAGAGATACTCCTCCACCACTGGAGGCATCCGATGGATCTCATCGATAAATAGTACATCATTTCGCTCCAAAGAGGTCAGCACTCCAGCGAGGTCGCCAGGTTTATCTAGCACCGGCCCAGAGGTCACCTTGATCTGCACACCTAGTTCATTGGCAATGATTTGCGAAAGAGTGGTCTTTCCCAGTCCGGGAGGACCGTGGAGCAACACATGGTCCAGCGACTCCCCGCGCAACTTAGCTGCAGCGACGAAAACCTTTAGATTCTCCACCACTGAGGGCTGCCCTTGGAAGTCCTCAAACGTCGCAGGCCGGAGAGCATTGTCCCGATCCTCCTCCTGCTTGATGCTACTACTCAAAGATTCATCGCCCTGCTCTATGCCACGGATGTCAAACTCTTCTAGCCCCTCTATGATCCTCTCCTCGTCCTTCATCTTGCCTCTTTACGAAAGTAATTCAAAGTCCAATTGCCTCTTGTCTAAGTCTGCTCTAGCTACGCGTATCGTGAGTTTATCGCCAAGGGAAAAACGTCGCTTCGTATTGTAGCCAACGAGAGAGTAGGTCTTCTCATCCAGTTCATAATAATCATCGTCAAGGTCACGGATAGGCACCAGCCCCTCCACACCATTGGCGACGAGTTCCACAAAGACGCCAAACTCCTTCACACCACTGATCACCCCATCAAAGACCTCTCCGAGGTGATTTTGCATAAACTCCACCTGCTTGTACTTGATAGAGGTACGCTCCGCCTCAGTGGCTTTGCGCTCCTGCTCCGAATCATACTTACAAATCTCCTCAATATCGGTCCTCTTGAGGCTCTTTCCACCATTCATATAGTGGGTAAGGAGGCGATGCACCATCATATCGGGGTGCCTACGAATTGGACTGGTAAAGTGGGTGTAGTATGGGAAGGCCAAGCCATAGTGACCGATGTTTTCGGTCTGATAAATAGCCTTTGCCATAGTGCGGATCGTCAGCGTCTCTACTAGCTCCGCTTCAGGCTTGTCTTGCACCTTTTTCAGAAGGTCATTAAGGCTACGAGCAATCTGCTCCGGCGTGCCAGTAGGTTTGATCTTGTAGCCCAGACGCCCTACAAACTCTGCCAAGTCGGCTAGCTTTTCAGCATCGGGAGTGTCGTGGACACGATAAACGAAGGTAGGTCCCTCCTTCCCCTCACCATAAAGTGTGCCGATATGCTTCGCCACCGTACGATTGGCAAGTAGCATAAACTCCTCAATCAGATGATTGGCTGGGATCGGATGCTTGACATAAATCTCCAAAGGCTTCCCCTGGTCATCAATCCTAAAGGCCAACTCCGAACGCTCAAAAGCGATGGCACCTGCCTTCATACGATCCGCACGGAGCTTCTTCGCAAGATTATTGAGGGTCTGAATAGCTGCCGTCTCGGGTTGCTCTGCCCCATCAATCATCGCCTGTGCCTCCTCGTAGGTTAGCCGTTTATCACTGTGAATAATGGTGCGAGTGATCTCATAATCGAGCACCTTCGCCTCGTCATCTAGCTGAAAGATAACCGAGTAGGCGGGGCGATCCACGCCCGGCTTGAGCGAACAGAGGTCGTTGCAAAGACGCTCTGGAAGCATCGGCACCGTGCGATCCACTAGATAGACACTCGTGGCACGCTTTGCCGCCTCCCGATCAATCTCATCATCGGGTAGCACGTAGGCAGTCACATCGGCAATGTGTACCCCTACCTCCCAGCGTCCTTCGCCCACCTTTTCTAGCGAAAGGGCATCATCGAAGTCCTTAGCACTTTCAGGGTCAATCGTTATGGTGAGTGGCTTACGGAAATCTTTACGGGGGAAGATATCGCTAAAAGCTTTGTTGGCATCCAGTTTCTCACCCGCCAAAGTCACCTCTTCAGGGTATTTGAAAGGCAGACCATACTCTGCTAGGATCGCATGCATCTCGGTATCATTGTCCCCTGGCTTGCCGATCACCGCCTGCACTTCGCCGACTGGGTTCTTGGCTCGCTCGGGCCACTCCAATACCTTCACTACCACCTTGTCGCCATCCTGAGCTCCATTTAGTTTGTCACGAGGTATAAAGATGTCATTGGCGAGCTTATTACTCTCGGTGATAAGAAAAGCAACATCATTGAGGATAGAAATCACCCCTACAAAATTGGTGTCTGCACGCTCTAGGATCTCTACAATCTCCCCCTCTGGTTCTTGACCTCTACGGGTGGCAAGGCGGTTCATCACCACCTTGTCGCCATCCATCGCATGCCCAGTATTTCGCTCAGCCACTCGGATGGACTCGCCACCATCATCGGGGTAAAACATATTGTGCCCACGTCCAGCTTTACGGCGGAGGATGCCCTCCATCTTTTGCCGTGGTGCTACATAGCGATAGCGGTCGGGTAGGCTATCGGCCACTAGCACACGCTCCTGTGCCAGCTGTACCATCGCCTCACGTACCATCTCCACTGCTAGGTCGCCCTCGGCACCGACCCCTTCAGCTACTTGCTGGTAGTCCGATGCCTCCCCCTTGCTATTGCGGAAGTACTGAAGCACTAGGCCACGTACTCTCGATACGCTTCTATCTTTCTTGGGCTTGGTATCTCTCGAAAATCGTGACCTGCCGACTTTCTGTGTACCCTTCCGCCCCCTTCTTTTCTCTACTTTCTTTTTTCTGCCCATATTGTTATCATTCTTTCTGTATCTACAAAGATACCAAAAAAAGAGAGCTTAAGGGAGACGATGGGAGCTCTAGCTAGGTAGTGCCTTATCTAGAGTTCCTTATCGGACAGGTCGGACGGTGGCCGATGTGGAAAGAACCTCCGTGAGGTCTTTCACACGCCGATTTATTTGATAAAAATGGCTATTTGTAGGGCGCTAGTAATCAATGGGTTATGAGGGCGAAAATTGAGATGCAACTAAGCATTTGCTTAGTTGCATCTCGCCGATTGCTTAGTTGCAACTAACCGATTGCTTAGTTGCATCTTAACTTTTGCTCTCCTCCTACAAGGCGTTTTGAGACTATTTGGAGGACTCCAAATCTTCGCCCCCTTTTGGCTAGAGGGCGTAGCGGATCATCAGGAGGATGGTGACGATGACGAGGGTCCAATTGAGTTGTTTGTATTGGCCACTGAAGAGCTTTACTAGGGTGAAGCTGATCATACCGAGTGCCATACCCTCTGCAATGTTGTAGGTGAGTACCATGGTGAGCATGGTGATGAAGCAGGGTAGTGCCTCGGAAAGGTCGGAGAGGTTGATATCTCTCACGGAGCTTAGCATCAGTACTCCTACCATCACTAGTGCCCCTGTGGTAGCAGCGGAAGGGATGATGAGGAAGAGTGGGGAGAAGAAGAGTGCCAGCACAAAGAGGAGTGCGGTCACTAAGGCGGTGAGACCTGTTCGACCTCCTTCGGCAATACCGGAGGCACTCTCCACGAAGGTGGTGACGGTAGAGGTACCGAAGAGTGCACCTGTGGAGGTGGCGATGGCATCGGCCATCATTGCCTGCTTGATATTCTTGACATTCCCCTGCTTATCCATCATCTCGGTATTGGCGGCCGCTCCAATGAGAGTGCCCATGGTATTGAATATATCCATAAAGACCAAGGCGAAGATGGTGAGTGCCATATCTGCATTAAAGATGGCGTGGAAGTCGAGCTTTAGGAAGGTAGGCTCTAGTGATTGGGGCATTGAGACCACCGAAAAGCTGGAGGGCACGTGGGTAACCCCCATCGGTATACCGACAATGGTGATGATGATAATGCTGTAGAAAAGGGCACCTTTGACCCTCAGTACCATCAACACTCCGCTGAGGATAATCCCCATCATAGCGAGGAGGGCGGTAGGGGTAAACTCTCCGAGGGCCACGAACGTGGCGGGGTCGCTCACGATGATTCCCGCATTCTTCAACCCGATAAAGGCGATAAACATTCCGATACCACTAGAGATGGCGAAGCGTAGATTGATAGGGACACACTTCACGATCTGCTCTCGTATATTGAAGAGCGTGAGGAGGATAAAGATGATACCCTCCACGAAGATCGCTGCCAAGGCGGCTTCCCAACTATAGCCCATCGCTTGTACCAATGTAAAGGCAAAGAAGGCGTTGATACCCATGCTTGGGGCTTGGGCAAAGGGGAGCTTTGCCATAAAGGCGATCAAGAGGGTGCCGACTGCCGAAGCGAGTGCAGTGGCGGTGAAGACGGCTCCTCGATCCATCCCAGCGGCACTAAGTATATCTGGATTGACCGCTAGGATATAGCTCATGGTGAGGAAGGTGGTGAGCCCTGCCATCAACTCGGTCTTGAGGTGGTATTTCTTTGGGTCGAAGCCCAACCATTGATAAAGTTTTTGCATCTCTGTAGTAACGTCTATGTAGTTATGCTATTTTAATCGGAGTGTTGAAAGATGTGCAGGAGATGCGAGGGGCACCTGCCATAGCTTGGTGAGCGTTACCGTACCCTTGGGTAATCGGATCTGTTGCTGGTGCTCGACCCACGTGGTGGGGATCTCTAGCCGAAGGTGTGATGCCTTTGCCCACCGATTATAGAGCTTAATCGTGATTTGGTTCTCCCCTTTTCGGAGAGGCAATAGTAGCTGGAGCGTAGCATTGCCCTCCTCTCGGTGGAGAGCACCATCAATGTATTCACCATTGAGGTATATGAGTATGCCGTCGGTATAGGTGAGGGTGAGGGGTAGCTCGGTTGCCTTATCTACTGTGATCGCTTGCCGGAATAATCGTCCTGAACTGAAGCCCATAGGAAGTGTGACCCCTTGTCGTAAATCGGCTTGCGATAGGATCCACTCTGGGGTGTCGGCAATAGTCGCCATGCGCCCTCTCTGAAGAGCCTCTTCGAGTGGACCCCATTGGTATGGTGGGATCGGTATTGTGCTACTCCGTTCGGGCTGTAGGGCTAGGGGCTTGCCATTGAGTAGAATCTCCCTCCCTACCTCCTTGTCGGTATAGGTGAGGGTGTAGCTCTTGGCACGAGGAACGCTCCACTGATAGCCTACGATGCTTTGGAAACTAGCATAGTAATCGGCCGAGGAGTGGGCAAATAGCGGTGCTGCATTGAGCGGTGTGAGTGCCCCCTTAGTTACTTCTTGCTTTGGTGCTCTATACTTGGTTTTGTAGAGATGATAGTAGGTGTTGCTGGCGATGAGCTGAGCACCCTTAGGGGCGGGAGTTCCTTTCTTCTGAAAGATATACTTTTGGCTCTTATCGGCACTCAGTGTGGCGAGTTGGTTGGGGGTAGCGGCAGGATGGGTCTGATAGATCGCCTCCTTAAAGGGGGCTAACTCCTCGCCAATCCGCTGGATCACCTCCGCCTCAAAAGGAACGATAGAGCCGTCGCCCTTCGGTCCGATATTGAGTAGGTACTTGCCACCGTAGGCAACCACCTTGAGCAGTGCATCGAGTTTCTCTTGCACCTTTGCCTCTACCGATCCCCTCTCTTGCCACGATCGGTAACCCCAAGTCTCATCAAAGATAGAGGCGGCTGTTTGCCACGGCATCGCCATCAGATAGTCGGGGTATTCATTATCCGCCATCACGCAGAAGTCGGCGTAGTCATTGCCGAGACGTCCGCTCACCATACAGTCGGGCTGTAGCTGATGTACGAGGGCATAGAGTTCGGCACTTTGCTCAGTGGTGAGGCTCCCCATATCAAACCAGAGCTCATCTACACGCCCATACTTGGTGAGTAGCTCCCGCACCTGAGCCATATTGTATTGGTGGTGGGGTGGGGTGATGGGGTCGGCATTGTGCGAAGTGAAGGGCACCGCATAGGGGTAGTGCCAATCGATGAGTGAGAAGTAGATGCCGAAGCCGATACCAGCTTGGTGACACGCCTCAGCTAGTTCGCCGATGAGGTCCCTCTTGGCGGGGGTGTTCATCACATTGTAGTCGGTGGTCTCGGTATCGAAAAGGCAGAAGCCATCGTGGTGCTTACTGGTCATTACCACACTCCGCATACCGCCCTTTTGTGCCAAAGAGACAATCTCTTGGGCATCGAACTTTGCCGCATCAAGTTGTTGAGTGTAGGCTTCATACCAGTCGCTAAAGCCGATGCCAAAGGTGAGGATTTGCTCCGAATAACCTTTCGTGACTGGCTCTCCCTGAAAGACGCCACCAGGGATGGAGTAGAGCCCATAATGTACAAAGAGGGAGTACTTATCGCCGTACCAATCGTTGCTTTGTGCTGAGGCGGTAAGGGCTACTAAAAGTGAGAGTAAGAGTTGGTAGAGTCTTTTCATGGTCTTAATGGTTTTTGATGCAGTATCTCCCTCCTGGGAGTGAGTGGATTTGTCCATTCAATTCAAGCTCAAAGAGCATGCCTGAGATGGTTGGCACCTCTTCTCCTAGCTGTAGTGCAAGGTCTTCAAGGGTGAGGTGGTCGGCGGTGCGTAATGCCTTGAGTATTGGGTTGCTCTCCTCCTGCTCCTCTTCAAAGGGAAGCCTTTGGGGCTTGAGTGTGGGGAGGAGCTGGAGCTCGTCTAGGAGCTTATCGGGGGTGGTGATGATACTTGCTTTTTGGTGGGCGACCAGTTTGTTGCACCCTTTTGAGGCGGGGTCAAAGATTCGTCCAGGGGCAACAAGTACCGAGCGGCCGTAGTCAAAGGCGATGTTGGCGGTGATGAGTGAGCCACCCCGCTCGGCACTCTCTACGACTACGGTGCCGAGGGAGAGACCAGCGACAATCCGATTGCGCTGTACAAAGCGTTGGGGAAGAGCGCGAGTGCGGTAAGGGTATTCGGTGACCACGCCACCACCCGTGGCGATCATCTGCTCGGCGAGATCGCGGTGTGAGCTAGGGTAGAGGGTGTAGTGCCCATGTGCTACCACACCGATGCTCTTGAGCCCATATTTCAGAGCCGCTTGGTGCGACAGTTTATCCACACCGTAGGCAAGACCACTCACGATGGTGATATCGGGGCGTAGTGCAGCAATCCCCTCCATAAGGTATTCGAGCACATCAAGTGAGTAGTGGGTATTGCGTCGGGTGCCGACAAAGCTTATCATCGGGCCTGAGGGGATTTGCCCTTTTACGTAAAGCACCAATGGAGCATCGAAGCACTGAGCCAAGTAGGGCGGGTACTCCTCATCCCCAAAAAAGTAGAGCTTGAGGGGTCGCCCACGCTGTTGCAGCTCCTCCAGTATCTCCAATTCTCTCTTAGCTAGCTCTACCCCATTACCCGAAAGTAGCAACTGTGCTAGCTTTGGTCGGATATTGGGGTGCTTCATCAGCTCCGCAGGGGTGGCTACCATCACCGCTTCCGCCGAACCCATTTCCTCGATAAGGGCTTTGGCGGTGACAGGTCCTATCCCCTCCGTGAGACTAAGCTGTAGGAGAGCCAACTGCTCGGAAGAGAACTGCAGGGAGCTTTCCATTTAAGGCTGGATATTAGCTAGGAGTTGGTCGAAGTATTCGCCTCGTGTCAATTTCCCGTCCTGCACCAGCACAGCCGATATCTTGCCCACGGCGGCTATCTTTTTATCCGAAAGACGAATGACATCTTGGTCAAAGACGAGCCGCACGCCCTCGCGATGCACATTGAGGCCTACCCAAAAGCGGTCACCACTCTTGAGGGAGACCTTGTAGTCGATCTCCACTCTCGCAACAAAGGCGTCGTAGCCGAGGTCGTGCATCCGTCCGAAGTTATCGCCAAGGCTCTCGAGAAATTCGTGCCTCGCATGCTCCATATAGCGCTGGTAGTTGGCGTTATTGACCACTCCTTGGAGGTCGCACTCGTAGTCTCTCACCTTCATCTCAATGAGATAGAGGTACTTCTTATCTGGCAATTGGCTCATAAAAACTTGCTTTTTCCTTTCTCTTCAACCATTCTCATCACATAAAGGCGGTCGCCTGGACGTACCTTTTCGGGCACCTTCACGCTAAAGCGTATGCCTTTCTCTGTAATCTCAGGGGCGATGCTATCGGCTACCCGCATCTCATTGGCAGGGAAGAAGACGGCTCCTGTAGTGGGTCCTGTGATGAGGAGCTCCTCGCCCTCTTTGATCAGTCCACTCTCGAGCTCCAACTCTGCTACGCCGAGCTTGGAGAAGTACTTGATCACCCGACCGACATGCGTCTTGACCCTTGTGGCAGAAGAGCCGTACTTGTGTGTCCACTCGCCCAATCGCTGGCCGAGGTAGTAGCCGTCCCAAAAACCACGATTGAAGACAGTGGCGAGTCGCTCGTCCCAATTCCGTATCTTCTCCTCGGTGTAGCTCCCATCGAGGTGGGCTAGGATCGCCTCATTGTAACACTCGCATACCGTCCGTACATACTCGGGTCCTCTGGCACGCCCCTCTATCTTAAAGACACGCACCCCAGCGTCCATCATCTTATTCATAAAGTGGATGGTCTTGAGGTCTTTGGGCGACATAATATATTGGTTCTCCACCTCCAGCTCCATATCACTTGTGGTATCCTTGACTAGGTAGCTGCGTCGGCAGATCTGGTTGCACGCCCCGCGATTGGCACTGCTATTCATCTCGTGCAGGCTGAGGTAGCACTTGCCACTTACCGCCATGCAGAGAGCGCCGTGGGCAAACATCTCTATCCGTACCAGTTCACCCCTTGGCCCTCGGATATCCTCCTCTACAATGGCTTGGTGGATGCGATCCACCTGGTCTAGATTGAGCTCTCGTGCCAGCACCACCACGTCGGCAAAGCGGGCGTAGAAGCGGAGTGCCTCCACATTGGTGATATTGAGCTGCGTAGAGAGGTGCACCTCTACCCCTTGGTCAAAGGCGTAGCTCATCGCCGCAATATCGCTCGCGATGATGGCCGATATGCCAGCCGCTTTGGCGGAGTCTACAATCTCGTGGAGTAACTCCATATCACCATCGTAGATGATGGTATTGACCGTAAGATAACTCTTCACCCCCTTTTCGTCGCAGAGCTTTACGATCTCCTCCATATCGTGGGTGTCGAAGGTCTTGGCACTCCTTGCCCGCATATTGAGCCCTTCGATGCCGAAGTAAACGGCATCGGCACCCCCTTGTAGTGCAGCGTGGAGCGACTCCCAGCTGCCTACAGGTGCCATAATCTCAAAGTCTTTGCGACTGAGTCCTTTCTGTATCATCAGAGGATATTGGTCTCCTTGGTAAATTTGATGATCTCATCAATGTAGCCAAAGGCAAGCCCCGTTACGCTATCGGCACAGCCGTAGTAGATAGCAATTCGGCCAGTCTCCGCATCGTGGATCGCTGCACAAGGGAAGGTAACATTAGGCACATCGCCCATGCACTCATATTGCTCAAGGGGGCTGATCAGATACTCCCCACTGCGGGCAATCATCTTCCATGGCTGCTCCTTATCTAGTAGTGCACTACCAAAGGCATAGACATACCCATTGCAGCTTCTCAACACTCCGTGGTAGATCATTAGCCACCCCTCGCTAGTCTCGATAGGGATAGGTCCGGCACCCACCTTGAGGCATTGCCATGCACTCACCTCGAAGGGTGCTGGCGCCATTACGTGGCGGTGCTTACCCCAGAAGACCATATCAGGAGACTCGCTATAGAATATATCGCCAAAAGCGGTATGTCCATTGTCGCTCGGACGAGAGAGCATCGCGTAGTTGCCATTGATCTTACGAGGGAAGAGCACCCCATTCCTATTGAAAGGAAGGTAGGCATTCTCTAGCTGATGGAAGGTCTCAAAGTCCTCCGTCCACGCCACTCCAATCGTAGGCCCATGATAGCCATTGCACCAGGTGACATAATACTTGCCCTCCATCTCTACCACACGTGGGTCGTAGCCATAAACCCACTCACCGATCTCAGGGTCGGGGCAGGTGAATTCGATCTTCTCGGGGCGGATATCCCACTTGATACCATCCTTACTGAAGCCTACGTGCAGACGCATACGGCGGTTCTTGTCATCCACTCTAAATACCCCAGCAAAGCCATCCTTGTATGGCACCACGGCACTATTGAATATGCTATTGCTGTGAGGTGTCTCGTAACGACCGATCACAGGGTTTTGGCTATAGCGCCAGAGTACCTCCTTTGACCCCTTTGGTCTATCTTCCCATGGCATATTGGGCATCGCAGGCCCTTCAATCTTTATATCCATATCTCTATTGATTCATTAAAAAGTGATTATACTTATATCTCATTGCCCTCGTCATCGTAGGTAAAGGGCACTTTATAGGCACAAATAAGCCCAGGAATGGCTACCACTAGCGCGATGAGGAAAAATAGCTCGTAACCCACACGGTCGCTGATAGAGCCACTCACCATGCCAGGGAGCATCACACTTAGATTCATCAGACTAGTACCGATGGCGTAGTGTGCCATCTGGTGTGGTCCACGTGCCACCTGCTGCATCATAAAGAGGTTGAGCCCCACAAAGCCGAAGCCATACCCGAAGTACTCCATTGTGATCCCTATAGTAGTCCACCCGAGCCATTCTGGTTGGAAGTAGGCGAGCAGGAAGTAGACCACAAAAGGGATGTTGAAGATCAAGGCTAGGGAAAAGAGCACCTTACGCAGCCCGAAGTGACTAATGTAATAGCCACTCAGTAGGCTACCGAGGATAAAGGCGGCCGTACCTGCCGTGCCGTAGATGAGTCCAAATTGCTCATTGGTAAGCCCGATACCCCCCTCCGCTACTCCTGCCTTAAGGAAGAGCGGTGCAATCTTTATTGCTAGTCCCTCCGTGAGACGGTAGAGGAGGATAAAGAGTAGGTAAAACCATATGTGCTTCTTCTCAAAGAAGCTGACGAATATCTCCACAAAGCTCTTCATTGCATCGGATAGGGAGCGAGTCTCCTTGCTCTCTTCGGTGTTCTTCATCTTCCCTGGCAGTATCGCTAAGTGGTAAAGCGCTACCGCAAGCATAATCACTCCCGCTAGTAGAAAGACGGCACGCCAGGCCCACAGCACTCCGTAGTCCTTTGAGAGGCTACCCACGAGGTAGACCAAAGCACCACGGGCAAAGATCTTGGCAATATTGTAGGCGGCACCTTGCCACCCAATGTATTGGCTCTGTTGCTTTTGGCTAAGGTATTGCATATAGGTGCCATCGCCTGCAATGTCGTGCATGGAGCCACTAATCGCCATCAGTGCCATTAGCACAATAGTCACCGCAAAGAAGTTCTCCACCCCGAGCCCTGCAAAGATGAGCCCTAATACCACTGCCGACACCAACTCCGTTAGCACCACATACTGCTTCTTGGTGCCAAAGATTTCCATCACGGGACTGAAAAGGGGTTTCAAGCTCCACGGCAAAGTGAGGAGCGATGCCCAAAAGGTAATCCGACCATCGGGGATCCCGAGGTCCTTAAACATCAAGAGCGATACATCCGATAGCAACACCATCGGAAGCCCCATCGCAAAGTAAACCGTCGGCACCCACACCGCAGGACTTTTCGTTTGACTCATCAGATAACTTAATCAATAATATTACTATTAGAATACAAACTTACCAAATTCCTCCCTATTCACCTTATCACCATTGGCCCCCTTGTGGGTCGGATCTCCTGATTTAGTACTAAAATGCTCTTCTTGGAACAGCCATAAAACCTCTATACAAGTAGAGCAAAAGTTGAGATGCAACTAAG